>CAZZDX010000090.1:0-10834 GCA_964653185.1 uncultured Bacteroidales bacterium | reverse complement strand
TTTTTATACTCACCCCTAGCCCCTCTCTACTCGTAGAGAGGGGAACCAAAAGGGGTGAGTAAAAAAAATTACTCAATTTTTTGTTCTAATATCAAGTTTTAAAAGTCCTAATCCTTCGGTGCTATAAAAATGGAACGGAATAAAATTT
This sequence comes from uncultured Bacteroidales bacterium, assembly GCA_964653185.1. GTDB lineage: Bacteria > Bacteroidota > Bacteroidia > Bacteroidales > CAZZDX01 > CAZZDX01. The sequence continues at coordinate 10,686 of CAZZDX010000090.1, read as the reverse complement.
TGATGTTTTTATTTAAAAAATTTATACCCAACAGGTGCTATGCGACCTGTCGGGTTGGAATTTATAATGAACAATAGAACTTTGCTTTCTTTATATAATTTTAAGTTTAGCAAATTTTAAAACTAATTGTTTTTGTCCAATATTTTTAAAAAACACAGTAGCTTTTCTGTTAGAATTTGAACCATCAATATTTATAATCTTACCTTTTCCAAAAATTTTGTGTTCTACCTGCATTCCAACCTGAAAAGCTTTTGTATCGTCCGGTTCATAATTCATATTGCTACTATTATTCAAATCTCTAATCCTCTTAAATTTTCTGTTAAAACCCTTATTATCTTTTATTTCTATAGAACTATCTATATGAGGCATATAATTATTTTTTCTTCCAAATCTCAGTTCTTTGTTTATAGATTTTTCTTCCTGAGAATCTATATATTTAGAATCAATTTCTTCTATAAATCTGCTTGGTTCACAAATAGAAATCTGTCCCCAGCGATAACGATTTTCTGAATAAGAGATAGTAACTTGTTTTTTAGCTCTTGTAATTGCAACATAAAACAATCTTCTCTCTTCTTCCAAATCCTTCATTGAACTTAATGACTGGATAGAAGGAAATAAATTTTCTTCCATGCCAACAATATATACATAAGGAAATTCAAGCCCTTTTGCTGCATGCACAGTCATCAAAGAGACCATATCATTATTATCTTTATCATCCTCATCTGCATCTGTAAGTAAAGCAATATCCTGTATAAATTTATCCAATGTTTTTATCTCTAAAGAATTATCTTTATTAACATCTTCTTTTTTTTCTGAAAATTCTTTTATAGCATTTAATAATTCTTCAATATTTTCATATCTGTTTACTCCTTCAGGACTTTTATCTTCATACAAATCTTTTATAATACCTGTTGAATCAGCAATTTCTTTTGCCAATTCATAAGCATTTTTTGTTTTAAGATGAGCAGAAAAACTTTTTATCATTATAACAAAGTCATAAACCCTTGATTTTACTCCATTGCTAATATCTATGTCTGATTTATTTATTTCTTCTAATACGTTCCATAAATTTTTATTCATTTTATTGGCAAAGACAATAATTTTCTCAATACTATTTTTCCCAATTCCTCTTTTTGGATAATTAATAACGCGCATAAGAGCTTCTTCATTCTTATTATTAACTGTTAATTGAAAATAAGAAACTATATCTTTTATCTCTCTACGTTTATAAAAAGATAAGCCACCATAAATCCTGTATGGTATATTTATCTTACGTAATGATTCTTCCATTACTCTTGATTGAGCATTTGTACGATAAAGAACAGCAAAATTTTTATTCTCTAAATGATAATTCATCTTATTTTCAAATATAGAACCAGCTACTAATTTGCCTTCCTCATTATCAGTTATAGATTTTATTAGTTTTATTGTTTCTCCTGTGTTATTTTCTGTCCATATCTTTTTCGGAATCTGCTTCTTATTATTAACTATAACACTGTTAGCAGCATTTACAATCATTTTTGTGGACCTGTAATTTTGTTCAAGTTTAAATGTATTCAAATCAGGATAATCTTTTTTAAAATTTAAAATATTTTTAATATCAGCACCTCTAAAAGCATAAATACTCTGAGAGTCATCACCCACAACACATAAATTTTTATTATCAGCAGATAAACTTTTTACTATTAAATACTGAATGTAGTTAGTATCCTGATATTCATCAACAAGTACATATTTAAACTTTTTTTGATATTTGTATAATACATCAGGAAAATCTCTTAATAATATATAAGTATTAAACAGTAAATCGTCAAAATCCATAGCACTTGCTTTAAAACAACGTTTACTGTATAAGCTGTATAATAATCCTAATTTTGGTCTTCTGATTGAATTATTGTAATTTATAACTTCATTATTTGAATTATAATCATCAGGAGAAATAAGATTAACCTTTTCAGATGAAATTACTTTTAAAACATAACCTGGATTATAAATTTTGTCATCCAAATCCTGTTCTTTAATTATTTTTTTTATTAACCTTTTTGAATCTTCTGCGTCATAAATACTAAAATTTGAAGGATAACCTAATTTATTTGCTTCATATCTTAATATCCTTGCAAAAACAGAGTGAAATGTTCCCATATATACATTTCTTGCCTCAATACCACCAACAAGTTCTACAACTCTTGCTTTCATCTCTCTCGCAGCTTTGTTAGTAAAAGTAAGTGCTAAAATATTAAACGGGTCAACACTTTTACTTATTAAATAAGCAATACGATATGTCAGAACTCTTGTCTTACCGGAGCCGGCTCCTGCAACTACCATCATTGGACCATCTATACATTGAACAGCTTCTGCCTGTTTTTTATTCAAATCTTTTAAAATATTTATCATTTTTTAATATTTTTGCAAAAAACAAAAGTAGCAATTTTACCATTAGATATATTATAAAAAAAAATAATTTTATTTAATATAGTTTGTTTTATTAAAAAAAAAATATTACTTTTGCCGTTTTTAAAAAGTTTATCAAAATAAAAATTAAAGATATTAATATGCCGACGATACAACAGTTAATACATAAAGGACGAAAAAAAATAATTAAAAAAAGCAAATGTCCTTTATTAGATTCTTGCCCTCAAAAAAGAGGCGTGTGTGTAAGAGTATATACAGCTACACCTAAAAAACCTAATTCTGCTATGAGAAAAGTGGCCAGGGTTAGATTAACTAATGGTAAAGAAGTAAATGCATATATTCCGGGCGAAGGTCATAATTTACAGGAACACTCAATAGTTATGATTAGAGGCGGTAGAGTAAAAGACCTTCCTGGAGTAAGATATCATATAATAAGAGGAAATTTAGATACATCTGGTGTTGAAGGTAGAACACAAAGAAGGTCAAAGTATGGAACAAGGAAACCAAAAGGAAAAGAAAAATAGAAATAAATTTTAAATAAAAAAAATTTAACATATTAAATTAAAATGAGAAGATCTGTCCCTAAAAAGAAAAAAACGCTTCCTGACCCTAAATATAACGATATATTAGTAACAAAATTTGTTAATAATCTGATGTTTGAGGGAAAGAAAAATATTGCATTTAAAATATTCTATGAAGCTATTGATATAGTATCTGAAAAAATAAAAGAAGATGGATTAAAAGTATGGAAAAAAGCTTTGGAAAATGTTACTCCATCTGTTGAAGTTAAAAGCAGAAGAATAGGTGGTGCTACCTTTCAAATACCAACAGAGATAAAACAGGAAAGAAAATCCTCTATAGGAATGAAAGCTATGATAAAGTATGCTCGTAATCGCAAAGAAAAAACTATGAGTAAAAATTTATCTTCCGAAATTATATCTGCTTATAAAGAAGAAGGTGGAGCTTTTAAAAGAAAAGAAGATATTCATAAAATGGCAAACGCTAACAAAGCTTTTTCTCATTTTAGATTTTAAAATAAATTATAAATTGTTAGGATAATAGCAAATACAGAATTTTTTTTATAAACACTAAATAGTAATATTAAATAACTAATAATATAAGTATATATACAATAAATAAAAATGCCGGAGAATTTAAAATATATAAGGAATATTGGTATTATGGCTCATATTGATGCGGGTAAAACCACAACAACTGAGCGTATATTGTATTATACCGGAAAAAATTATAAAATAGGTGAAGTTCATGATGGAGCAGCCACTATGGATTGGATGATACAAGAGCAGGAACGTGGAATAACAATAACATCAGCTGCTACTACTGTATTTTGGAGTAAGAATAATGAAAAATATAAAATCAATATTATAGATACACCCGGGCATGTTGACTTTACCGTTGAGGTTGAAAGGTCTTTAAGGGTCTTAGATGGAGTTGTTGCTGTCTTTTGTGCTGTAGGTGGCGTTGAACCACAATCAGAAACTGTATGGCGACAAGCTGATAAATATAAAATTCCTAGAATCAGCTTTGTAAATAAAATGGACAGAGCTGGTGCAGATTTCTTTTCAGTAATATCACAAATAAAAGAAAAATTAAACGCCAATCCTATACCTTTGCAAATACCAATAGAGATAGGAGAATATTTTAAAGGTGTTGTTGATTTGATAAAAAATAAAGCTTATATCTGGGACGAAGAAAATTACGGAATAAATTATTATGAAGAACCTATCCCGGATAATTTAATAAATATTACTAATAAATATAGAAATAAGCTTATTGAAGGTGTTGCTGAAGAAAATGATAATTTGTTTCAGAAATTTTTAAATGATTCTAACTCTATCACTGAACAGGAAATTGTTGAGGCCATAAGAAAAGCTACAATTGAAATGAGAATAACTCCTGTTATGTGCGGAGCAGCATTCAGAAATAAAGGAATACAACCTTTATTGGATGCCATTATAAATTATTTACCAAGTCCTGTTGATATACCACCTGTTACAGGTATCAATCCAAAAACAAATAAGGAGGAGATAAGAAAAACTGACGAAAAAGAACACTTTTGTGCATTAGTTTTTAAAATAGCAACAGACCCTTTTGTTGGAGAGATATCTTTTTTTAGAGTTTATTCAGGAATGCTAAAATCCGGATCTTATATTCTAAACTCCAATATGAATAAAAAAGAAAGAATCTCTCGTATTATGCAAATGCATGTCAACAAACAAAATCCTTTAGAATCAATCATAGCTGGAGATATAGGTGCGGCTACAGGATTAAAGAATATAAGAACAGGTCATACTATTTGCGACGTAAAATATCCTATCATCCTTGAATCTGTCAGTTTTCCTGAACCTGTTATTAATATTGCCATAGAACCTAAAACACAAGCTGACATTGATAAATTGGATACAGCTCTAAATAAGTTACAAGAGGAAGACCCTAGTTTTAAAGTAAAAATTGATAAAGATTCAGGACAAACAGTAATAAGCGGAATGGGAGAACTACACCTGGAAATCTTACTTAACAGAATAAAAAGAGAATTTAAAGTTGATTGCAATCATGGAATGCCACAGGTAGCTTATAAAGAAGCTATTAGTAATGCGGTTATATATAGAGAATTATATAAAAAACAAACAGGCGGTAAAGGTAGATTTGCTGACTTAACTATTGAGGTGTCTCCAGCTGATAAAGAATTTAAAGGTCTGGACTTTATTAATGAAATAAAAAAAGGAAATATTCCAAAAGAATTTATACCATCAATAGAAAAAGGATTTAAACAAGCTATGACAAATGGAGTTTTGGCAGGATATCCTATGAATAATTTAAAAGTACGACTGATAGATGGAAATTATCATCCTGTTGATTCTGACCAGCTATCATTTGAAATAGCTGCTGAATTAGCATTTAAAGAAGCTTGCAAAAAAGCAAAACCAATACTGATAGAACCTGTTATGGCGTTAGAAATTGTTACACCTGATGAATATATCGGAGATGTTACAGGCGACCTTAACAAAAGAAAAGCTCATTTAAATAATATAACATCAAAAATAGGATACCAAATAGTTAACGCTAGTGTTCCTTTATCTAAAATGTTTGGCTATGTAACAGATTTAAGAACTATTACTTCAGGAAGAGCAAGATTTACTATGGGATTTTCACATTATGATAAAGTGCCTAATAATATATCAGAAAAAATTATTTATAATATTAAAGGTATTATTGTTAATTTATAAAAAAAAATAAAAAAACGTGGAACAAAAAATTAGAATAAAACTGAAATCTTATGATTATAACTTAGTTGATAAATCAGCTGAAAAAATTATAAAAACTGTAAAATCAACAGGAGCAGTTGTAAGTGGACCAATACCTTTACCAACAAAAAATAAAAAATTTACTGTACTAAAGTCCACTTTTGTAAATAAAAAATCTAGAGAACAATTTCAACTATGTTCTTATAAAAGATTATTAGATATTTATAGTACTACTCCTAAATCAATTGATGCTCTGATGAAATTAGAACTTCCCAGTGGAGTTGAAGTAGAAATAAAGGTCTGATAAAAAATTATTATTAAAACTATAAAGAAATGTCCGGATTAATAGGAAAAAAAATAGGAATGACTAGTATTTATGATGCCTCTGGTAAAAATATGCCATGCACTGTTATTGAAGCTGGTCCTTGTGTTGTAACACAAATACGAACTAAAGAAAATGATGGATATGATGCTGTCCAACTGGCTTATGATGATAAAAAAGAAAAACATACACCAAAAGCTATGAAAGGACACTTTAAAAAAGCAGGAACTATTCCCAAAAAAATAGTAAGAGAATTTACAAGATTTCCGGAAAAAAGAAAATTAGGCGAAACTGTAACAGTTGAAATTTTTGAACAGGGAAATTTTGTAGATGTTGTAGGAACCTCAAAAGGAAAAGGATTTCAGGGAGTTGTAAAACGATATAACTTTAAAGGCGTTGGCGATGCAACACATGGACAACATAATAGAGACAGAGCACCAGGATCTATTGGTGCATCATCTTACCCTTCAAGGGTCTTCAAAGGTATGAGAATGCCAGGAAGAATGGGTAACGACAGAGTTAAAATGATAAACTTAAAAGTTCTTGAAATAATACCAGAAAAAAATATTTTAATAGTTAAAGGTTCAGTAGCTGGACCAAATGGCTCATATATAATAATTGAAAGATGGATATAGAAATATATAAAATTAACGGGGAAAAAACTACCAGAAAAGCAATATTAGATGATTCAATATATGCTATTGAACCTGATGATAATGCTATTTGCTTAGATGTGAAACAACACATGGCTAACAAAAGACAAGGAACTCATAAAACAAAAGAAAGAGGCGAAGTTAGAGGTAGTACAAGAAAAATTAAAAAACAAAAAGGAACAGGAACTGCTCGTGCAGGAGATATTAAATCACCTCTTTTTAGAGGCGGAGGTAGAATATTCGGACCTAAACCCAAAGATTATAACTTTAAATTAAATAAAAAATTAAAAACATTAGCCCGGAAATCAGCTCTGTCACATAAAGTTAAAGATAATAGCATAACTATTATAGAGGATTTTTCTTTTGAAACACCTAAGACCAAAAACTATCTGAATCTATTAAATGATTTTAAAATTGGTGATAAAAAAACATTGATGATACTGCCACAAAAAAATAAAAATGTATATTTGTCCGCTCGAAATTTAAAAAAAGCTAAAATCGTAATGGCTTCAAGCTTAAATACTTATGATGTTTTAAATGCAAATAACATATTAATTATAGAAAATTCTTTAAAAGAAATAGAAAAAACTTTCTCTTAATATAACAATATATATAAAAATGGCTATTTTAATAAAACCAATAATAACAGAAAAAATGACAGCCATTAGCGAAAAAACGAATCGCTATGGCTTTATAGTTGATAAAAAATCAAAGAAAATTGAAATAAAAAAAGAAATAGAAGAACTATATGATGTAAAAGTTAAATCAGTAAATACAATGATTTATTCAGGAAAAGCAAAATCCCGAAACACTAAAGCAGGAATGATTACAGGAAAAACAAAATCTGTAAAAAAAGCTATTGTAACACTAATGAAAGACGAAACAATTGACTTTTACAGCAATATATAATTATTAATAATTTTTTTGGCTAAACCAATTTTTTTTATTATATTTACACTTTTTTTATTGACTAATTTTTTTGTATCTTTGTTTTTTTTACTTTAAAAATATAAAAATATGAAACAAAAAATACTTTTAACACTGCTTTTTGCTGTAAGTATGCAGTTTTGTTTTGGGCAAAGTTATCAATCCATATTTGGAGAGAGTTCAACATCTTGGAAAATACCATTCTGCAACTTAGATATGACAGGAACTGATTCTTTATATATAAACAGTGATACTGTAATAGATGGAAAAACTTATAAAAAAGTTTATAATTATTATGATAATAATTCATTAATAGGTGGTTTAAGAGAAGATACATTATTAGGAAAAATTTGGTGCTATTCTTTTTATTATTGGAATGATTCTACTGAAACATTAATTATGGATTTAAATTTATCTTTCGGTGATAGTTTTTATATTAGTGCTGCTATTTGGCCAACATCAGCAGGATGGTCTATTGTAGATTCTATATATTATGTTGATAATAGAAAGTGTATACAATTAAATAATCAAACTAATTGGGATGATAAATTAACTTTTGTTGAAGGAATTGGTCCTAATATTACTGTTCTATACACAATTTGTAATTGGCTCAATATGTGTCCGTATGTAATATGCTCTTATAAAGATAATGAACTTGTTTATATTAGCAACAATTCCAACTTTATAGGTTGTGATTTAGATTATTCTTTAATATATGATAAAATTAATAATATAGAAGATATTATATTATACCCTAACCCTATTCAAAATATTGGAATATTAAAATTTTTTAATCCGGATAATTCAGAATATACTTTTTCTATTTATAATATACTTAAAGAAAAAGTTCGGCAATACAAAACATATTCTAATTTTATAATTATAAAAAAAGAAAAACTAAAATCAGGAATCTATTTTTATAATTTAATAAATAACAAAACCAATAGAGAAATATCCGGTAAAATTATATTTAACTAAAATTATGAAATCATGAATAAAAAATTACTAAAATCAATCATTTCTTTAGTAATAATTTTAATAATTACATATAAAATTAATGCTCAAGAACAAGAATACGAAAGTGGTATATTATGGGTAACAGTTATAGCTGACGATGCGAAACCAATAAATAATAATAGAAGTAATAATAATAAATTAAATAATATTTTTGACAATTTTAATGTTTACTCATTTAAACAAGCATTGCCTTTTGCAAAGACACCTTCATTACTTGAAATATATGAAATTAAATGTAATTGCAATCAATTTGAATTAATGCAAGAGTTAAATAGTAAAGCATCTTTCTTGTTAACAAGAATAGAGCAATTGCCTAAGCCAATTTTAACTTATGATCCATCTGATTATATGTGGCAAGCTCATTCTGATGATTGGCTTTGGCATCTTCCTAAAATTCAGGCAAATTTAGCTTGGGATATCACTAAAGGTAGTGAAGATGTAAAAATTGTAATTATTGATACACAATTTGATATTCAACATCCGGATCTTTCTAATAAAATTGATCCTCATTATGATCCTTATACAAATTTACCACTTACACTTAATAATTATTTAGATCCAATTCAAAAAAATAAATATTGTCATGGCACTGTAGTTGCAAGTTTTGCAGTTGCTGAAACTGATGGCGGAGGAGATCTTGCTTCTGTAGGTTTTAACACTAAAATTAGTGCTTATACATGGGATAACGGCTTGAGTAAAGCACTTTATGCATCAAATATAATGGGGGCAGATATTATTAGTATTAGTTGGGGACATTGTTCCCCAATGTCTTATGAACAGGCTATTATAAAAGAGATACTTGATAATGGAACTATTATTGTATCTGCTGCAGGAAATGGCAGTGCAACATGTGGTGGAGGATATGTTTATCCTTTTTCAGGAGTATATGATAGCAGAATAATTAATGTAACAAGTACTGATATTGATGACAATCATACTTTCGCGGGTGGAACACATTCGCATTATCAGGAGGTAGATATTTGTGCACCTGGTTATGGTATTATGGGAGCAATGCCAACTATAAATCAGGATGGAACAATTAATTCATGGCCATATTATGGAGATTGTAATGGGACATCTTTTGCCACCCCAATAGTTGCAGGAGTTTGTGCATTAGTTTTATCAGTAAACGATTGTTTACAACCTGAAGAAGTTCAATATATAATAAAATCTACTGCAGATCCTGTAAATGATGAGTATTTATATCCTGGTCTTATAGGTGCTGGTAGAGTAAACGCATACAAAGCTGTCAAATTAGCCAAAGGCGAAGATGGGGTAACTATTGCAAGTGGTGAAAATATAGTATGGACTGAGCCAAAGCATTTTAATACTAATATAGAAATTGAAACAGGTGGTATATTAACAATAGAATCAAAAATATTTTTAGACGAACAAGTTAAAATAGTTATAAAACAAGGTGGTAAGCTAATTATTAATGGTGGACATTTAACAACATTTTGCGATAACTTCTGGCAAGGCATTGAAGTCCAGGGCAACAAAAACGAAATGCAAAGACCTGAATATCAGGGAGTTATTGAACTTGAAAATGGTGCTGTTATTGAAAACGCCCGCTGTGCCATTACCACCTGCCAAAAAAATAATGATGGTGATATAAATTGGGCGACTACCGGTGGTATTATACAGGCAAAAGATGCTAATTTTATTAATAATAAAAAAGCAATAGAATTTCTTTCTTATCATAATATTTTACCAAACGACTATGAAGCTTCTAATTCCAGCCGTTTCTATAACTGCACTTTTGAAACAAATGCACAGCTATCAGACCCGGGCACACTTCCCCAAACATTTGTAAGCTTACATGATGTGAAAGGTGTCAGATTTTTGGGCTGCACTTTCCAAAATATAGCTCCGGCAGGTATTTATACTGCTAAACAAAGAGGCAATGGTATTACAAGTGCTGATGCAAGTTATTCAGTAAAACCTTCCTGCTCATTATTAATATTCCCCTGTCCTGAAGATGCTCTAATACCAAATATTTTTCAAAACCTGTATTATGCAATTTATGCTGCTCATTCAAATAATTTCATACCGGTAACAATTAACGGAAATGAGTTTATTGATAATTTCC
>CAZZDX010000089.1:0-10993 GCA_964653185.1 uncultured Bacteroidales bacterium | reverse complement strand
ATTTATACCGTTGGATAATATCCTACGGCATTTATATTTTAAACAAGACAAAAGTTCAAAGTTTTAAAGTTATAAGTTTCAGGTTACAGGTTTAAATAGTTTTTCCCGGATAAATTTTCAAAGCTTGTTCAAGGCATTTCATAGCTTTTTTAAGGTCTTGAACATTTAACACATAGCCAATTCTAACTTCATCATTTCCTAATCCTTTTGTTGAGTAAAAACCTGTGGCAGGAGCAAGCATAACTGTCTCGTTGTTATATTCAAAGTCCTCAAGAAGCCATTTACAGAATTTGTCAGAGTTATCAACAGGTAGTTTGGCTATTGTATAAAAAGCTCCTTTTGGGTTTGGACTATATACTCCTTTCATCTTATTAAGTGCATTTACAATAGTGTCTCTGCGAACAACATATTCATTTAATGTCTCTTTAAAGTATGACTCCGGTGTATTGATAGCTTCTTCGCCTATTATTTGTCCGTAAGATGGTGGACATAACCGTGCCTGTGCAAATTTCATAGCAGCTTTCATAACTTCTTTGTTTTTTGAAGCCAGTAAGCCAATTCTTGCACCACAGGCACTATATCGTTTTGATATAGAATCAAGCAGCACTACATTGTCTTCAATGCCTTTTAGATACATCACAGAAAAATGTTTTTTGCCATCATAACAAAATTCTCTATAGACCTCATCAGAGAACAGGAACAAGTCATGTTTTTTTACAATATTTCTTAGGGCTTCAAGTTCTTTTTCAGAATATAGATAGCCGGTAGGATTGTTGGGATTACAAATCATTATGGCTTTTGTTTTCGGAGTTATCATTTTTTCAAACTCAGAGATAGGAGGAAGAGCAAATTCTTTTTCTATTGAAGAAGTAACAGGTCTGATTTTAACTCCAACATTTGCAGCAAAACCGTTATAGTTTGCATAGAAAGGTTCGGGTATTATAATCTCATCTCCGGGGTTCATACATACTAACATAGCAAATATAATAGCTTCAGACCCGCCTGATGTTACTATAATCTCATCAGGAGTAAAATCAATATTAAATCTTTTGTAATATTCCACTAATTTTTTTCTGTAAGAGATGTCGCCGGCAGAATGGCTGTAAGCTATGACTTTAAGATTGGAATTTTGTATTTTGTCAAGTACATTTTTAGGTGTCTCAATATCCGGTTGTCCTATGTTTAGATAATAGACCTTTATTCCTTTTTTCTTAGCTTGTTCAGCATAAGGCACTAATTTACGGATAGGAGATTCAGGTATTAAATTTCCTTTAATTGATATTTTAGGCATATTATTTAGTTTAGAGTTTCAAGTTTAGAGTTAAAAGCACAAGGCACAAAGTTTAAAGTTCAAAATTCATAATTTTTCAGTTTTTATAAAATCATCAATTATTCTGATGTTTTGTCAGCAACTTTACCTTTAATGTATAATACAACTGTATGGGTTTTAGCATTAGAGTTAACAGTTACTTGTCTGTTTATAATTCCTGCACGATGTGTGTTATATTTTACCAGTATAGAATCACTTTTACCTGGCAATATAGGGTCTTTAGGCCATTTAGGCACTGTGCATCCGCATGAAGAACGGACATTTGAAAGTATTAATGGTTCTTTGCCTGTATTGGTAAATTTGAATTCACAGTTTCCATCTCCGTTAAGAGGTATTGTTCCATAGTCATGCACTGTTGTTTCAAATTTTATTTCAGGTGCATTTATGTTTTCATCTGTTTTTTTTGATTGCTGTTGTGCATTGGCATAAGCAAATGTAAAAATCAGAACACTGATTAATAAGATTGTTTTTTTCATAGGTTTATATTTTAGTTATATTTTAATTTTAAATATTTTTTTTACAAAGATAAATATTTTTTTATTATCAGGTTTTATTTTGAGCGGTTTTTTCTAAAGCCCAGATGCTTACAATACCTATTATCATTAATATTATTGCAATTATAACTTGTGTATTAAAATTATCAGGTATATATCTTTGGTATCCTGTAACAACATAGTGTCCTTTTTTTAATATTTGGTTACCAAGATTATCTAACAGATATTTTTCGTGTTTCCAAGGCCATATAACGACTAATGAGCCGAGAATAAATCCTGTTAGCAGAGATATGGTTTGGTCTCTGAATTTTTTTAAAATCCATGATAATATATGGGAAAAAATTAAAATTCCAAATATACATCCTAATGCAAAAGGTATTAGTATTGGCAGGTTTATATCTTTTATTGCGTCAATGACAAGGAGTTTATAGTTTCCCATTAATATAAGTATAAAAGACCCTGAAATACCTGGAAGCACCATACTTGTAATTCCTGTAACTCCACAGAGAAAGACATAAAAGACATTTTTATTTTCAGTTGTAGGATTAAGCATAGAGATTATTATAGCAATAATTGTTCCTGTGATAAAAAATATTACAGCACTTGTAGTCCATTTTTTTACGGTTTTTCCTACAAAATATACAGAAGCCAGGATAAGTCCGAAAAAGTATGCCCATACATAAACAGGATAATATTCAAACAGGAAAGCAAGCACATTAGCGAGAGAGAAAGCAGCTATTCCAATGCCAGCAACTATTGTCATTAAAAATTTAGAATCTGTATAAGCAAGAAATTTTTTTAATTTGCCGGAAAATAATAATTTTATTGCTGTAATATCAAATGATTTGATAGAGTGTATAATTCTTTCAAATACGCCTGTAATAAGAGCTATAGTTCCTCCGGATACGCCCGGTATTGCATTTGCTATACCTATACTTATACCTTTAAGAAGGAATATAAAATATTTTTTCATTTTTTTATTGATGTTTTGTTTTTAGTCATATAATTAGTGTTTGTTCATAATGTCAATACTTTTCATAAATAAAGCACCAAAATATTCATCCTGTTAGATATATAATATTTTTTTTATAGTGTCCAAACCCTCGGGGTTTTTTTTGCAACTGCCTGACTATTTAACGGGGTAAATTAGAATTTATTTTGGATTTTGAATTTTAGGCATTTTGAATTTTATATTGTATAATTTATCAGTAATTATTGAGAGGATACGTGTTAAGGCATATATTTTTTTTGAAGTTCTTTAGGCAGGAATTGTGCGAATGTGTCGCCTCTAAGTCCTACCCGTAATGTCTCCAAAGGTATTACTTCTCCTGGTGCTATGTTTCCGAGGTTTACATTATGACCAAAATTTTTTATAAACCATGCTTGTTGTGATTTTTGAGGTGCTTCCCACAAAATTTTTTCCTGTTCAATTTTTTTTAATATTTTGTTTATGAGTTCAGTATGTGCTTTTCCATTAGAGTTATATATTCCAACGGTTCCGCTTTCTCTTGCTTCTGCTATAACAAAAGATGAGCCGGCAGAGAGTTCATTTTCCATCATCTCTATCCATTTGTCAGGTTGGATAATGATATCTGATTTTTTAGAGCCAACTTCAGAAAGCACAGTATAAGATTTTGATAATGTATTAATATATTCACATTTTTTGTCATGGTCTATTGCTATAGAGCCATCAGAGACCTCTACTGTATCTATTTTGTAGCTATCAATAAGTTTAATGTAATCTGTAAACATATTTCTTATTATATATGCTTCAAACAGAGTGCCGCCAAGATAAGTTTTGATATTGGCTTTTTTATATAAAAGGACTTTTTCTTTAATATTATTCATAACAGCAGATGTTCCGAATCCTAATTTGACAAAGTCAATATATTCTCCTGCTGTTGATATAACATTTTCTGCTTCATTAATACTTAGTCCTTTGTCCATAACCATTGCAACGCCATATTTTCTTGGTTTTTTTGTTCTTTTAGGTATATAAGGTAATTTGTACATAATGTATTTATTTAAAGGTTTAGTAATTATATTAGATATTAAAAATTATTTTAGGTGTTAATATTTTTTACAAGTTAGCCTGAATTATTACTTCGTGAGATCGCTTCGCTAAGTTCATAAATTAAATTATATATTATTATCATTAGCCCCGTCCTTCAGGGCGGGGTATAGATTTAAGTAACACCAACCTCTGCGAAATTTTGAAAATTTTAATTTTTATTTTATAAAATTTTCAAAATTTCGCAGAGGTTGTCATGCTCTTATCCTTGTCTAATGATATATATATTCTGAAAATTTATGAATAATCTAGGTTAGATAGATACAAAGTTTTTATTTTTTTATTTTTTATTTTTTTCAGATATATCCGGCTTGTTAGTTTCTATTATTTCAATAATATAAGTATTATTTTTTAAGTTTGGTTGATATTCAAAAAGTTTTGAGTGTTTATCGTAATTTAACATTAAAGCTATTTCCAAACAATTGTATGCTTGTTTGGATTTTCCATAGTTTATCAGATAAGCTGTTAATCTGTAGTATAAGTCAGCGTTATCAGCTTCTCTTATCTCAGATGGATAATCTTTATCATCCTGATTGATTCCTTGTTTTATAATTTCTATAGCTTCTTCATAGTTGTTTTGTTTTGTAAAGACATTTGAGTAGTCAAGCCATATTTTTTTATTTTTTTTATTAAGTTCTAATGCTTTTTTATAAGATTCTATAGCATTGTCATATAATTTGTATTTGAATTGCGTTTGTCCTAATATATGCCATGCTCCTGAATATTGAGGTTTAATAGTTGTTGCTTTTTGTAAATATTTCAGTGCTTGGTTTGGGCAGTTTAGCTTATCAAGTATTATTCCTATATTAATATATGCATCTGAAATAGTATTGTCTAATTCAATAGATTTTTTATAATATTTTATAGCTAACTGAAAGTTTTTTATTTTTTCGTAACATTCTCCTATACCGTAATATACAGTTGCTATAAATTCTGTTGAAGTATGTTCATATAATAGTGTTTGTTTGTATGCTTTGATAGCTTCTTTGTATTGTTTAAGTTCTGTCAGAGAATCAGCTTTATTAAAGTATGCGACTGAAAGGTGGTCATCAATAGCTATAACAAAGTCATAAGCATTAACGGCTTTTTCATATAAACCAATGCTATTATAAGACATTCCCAATCCAAACCATATTTCTTTAGAATATGGCTTATTGTCAAGAATTTTATTAAAAAAGTCAATAGCATCTTCTAATGAATTGTTTATTTCAGAACAATAAGCAAGGTTTAAAGTGTTGTCTTCATTATCAGGATTTATGATAACAGCTTTTTTTAAAAATTCAATAGCTTTATTATAATTTCCAATAATTTGGTATTCATTAGCAATATTTGAGAATATTTCTTCTTTGTCTTCATCATCTATTTGATACACATCGCTTTCATTTATTGCTTTGGTATATTCTTTAATAGCTTTATCATGTTGTTTTTGTTGGCTATATATGTCAGCTTTAGTAATAAATATTTCAAAGTTGTTTGGCTCTAATAGTTCAATTTCAGAAAGTGTGTTTAGAGCTTTTTCAGGTTTATTTGTTAAAGATAATAATTGTGCCTTTTTTATAATAAGAGAAGTGGAGTTTGGATGTTGTTCAAGGGCATATTTTAATATTTGTTTGATTTTTTTAATATTATGTTGTTCAAAATAATAGTCAATAATATCTTCAAAATCTTCAATATCAAAGAAGTAATGTTCATTTTTTGTTAACATTTCTTCAAATCGTTTGATTAAGATATTTATATTTTGATTATTATTTTCGTTAAAATATTCTTGCATAAGAGATTTGTAAAAAAATGTTAAATGGTGAATCTACTCCAAAAAGTAAGAAAATTGAAAAAAATATTTTCACGCAAAGTGTTTATTTTCAATAATTTATAAATTTTATTTTGTATCTTTGTATGAGATTAAAATAACTTTTAGAGTGGACTCATAGTTTTAAATTCGTTTCAAAAATACGGAAAATTATTTAATCAAAGATTTTTTTTTAAGATTATAGTTTGTAAAAAAGCAACATAGTAGTTTTGATTCGTTGCTTCAACAAGTTCAGTAACCTTCTTTTGCCTTTTTTTTTCGTTAGAAATTTTTTAAAATATTATTGTTTCTATTGTATCTGTAGAGACGCAAAATTCGTCAGTAGCCGAACAAGTTTTTGCGTCTCTACATTGCATTGTGTCTTTATATTATTTTTTACTTTATTATTATCAGTTATAATAATAAATTCATGAACATTATTTGGCATTACTATAAATTCATCTATTAATCCCGTTGGATCAGGCAGCTGCCTGACGGCATGAACGGACACAAAAAATATTAATAAACTATTATTTTTTGTGTAATAACTTCATTTTTAGTGTTGATACGGATAAAGTAAATACCTTTTGGATAATCACTTAAATCAATAGAATTATTGTAATAATTTCCTTTAAAGAGATGTGATTTGTCAGTCCATAGCTTACAGCCAATCAGGTTAATTAAATTTATTTCAACATATTGTTTTTGTTGAGACATAAAATTAATATAGAGCATTTTGTTTGTTGGATTAGGAAATATATCCAAGTTGGTAAGCATAGAATTATCTTTAATATCAACATAATAAATATGAATTGTATTACTTGTGGTATCAGAGCCGCAAGCATTTGAGACAATAAGAGATACATTATAATCACCATTTGCAATATAAGTGTGTGAAGGATTTTGGACTACAGAAGTATCTCCGTCATCAAAATCCCAAAAATATGTATCTGTACCTACTGATGCATCATAAAAATTAACCGTAGTGCTTTCATAAATATAGCCAAAATTTGCAATAGGAAGTGTATCATGAGATATTATAACCGGCAAAGATATTGCCGAACATACACTATCAGTAATTTCTACATAATATGATCCGGAATCTGTAACAGTAATTGACTGTGTAGTATCTCCTGTTGGATACCACAGATATGTATCTGCCTGTTGTGATGTAAGAGTTATACTGTCATTATAACAAATAGAGATATTACCATTTGGCGTTACCGAAGCCGCTGGTAATATAATTGTTGCTGTTGCAGGAGTTCTTGCACTTTTACAAGAAAGTTCTTTTATTTCCCAGTCATAAAAAAAATAATAATATTGATAAGGAGACGCACCTGCGCTGCTATATTTAACACTAATCAATCCTGATATTTCATAAGGATATGATACTCCATTATTGTTTCTGTATAAATCAGGTGATTCTTGTCCTGTTAATTGCAGGTTATTAGCAACAGGAATATCAAAGTTTAAATTAACACGGCTTTCACCATCAGGAATATTAACTGTTGTTGATTGAAGGACTACACTATTATTATCGCGTAATTCAATGGTTCTGTTACCTGCACCTTGAGCATAGACCTTTACTGATACAAGAGTTACGGGAGAATAACAATCAAAAACCAGATAATGTTTATTAGCCGCAGTAAAAATGCTTCCGCCTCCGGAATTATCAGGTTTACCAGTATATTGAGAACTTTGTTCAATATCATTTTCTACATAATAAGTTGTTGTCTGTCCTAAGACAGGTGTATTAAAAGTTGTTCCTGTATCTAACAGATTTCCATTTATGGAGTCATCATACCAGCACAATATTCCTGTTCCTGATGCTGATAATGTAACAGAGCCGGAATCACATCTTGCTGCTGATGTTGTTACCGGTTGTTCAGGACGATTTATTATGATAAAGTCATTTTTAAATAAGGAATCTTCACCATAGTAATTACTAACAAACAGTTTTACAGAAAAAGTATCATTTGTTGTATAAAAGTGCGAAGGATTTTGAACATTTGAAGTGTCTCCATCACCAAAGTCCCAGTGCCAGATATTAGGTCCGTTTGATGATAAATCAGTAAACTGAATATTTCCTGTGCAGCTTGCTGTATCAGAGGCAGAAAAATCAGCTACAGGTGGTGTATTAGGATAACTACATTGCCAGTTAAGTTCAAAGCCGGATTCTGTTACTGCCTGGTCAGAAAACTGTCTGAAAGTAATTTCTCCTCCTGATGAGACAATTGTTCCTCCATTAGGTAAAGAATTCCCTGTATAGCCACCTATTAAAGTACTTAATGTATCAGAACCATCATAGATAAATAAAGAATCCCAGCCCTGTTCAAAATTAAAAGAGATAAAATTAATTGTTATGGACAAAGCACTTATTGGTGCAATTGTTACAATACTATTTGTGCTATTATGATAATTATCATTTCCTCCACTATCATATAAAATTCCCGAGCAGGATGTTTGTGTTTCGCCGGCACCGGATTGTGGCATTATTACAATACAGGGATTTGAAGGGTCAATATTAATAAAGTTTGTTTTTGTAATGGAATCATCTCCAAAAGTACTGTCTCCGTAAGCAATCAGTTTTACATCATAAATACCAATGTTGGTATAAGTATGTATCGGACTTGTTTGCGTGCTTGTATCGCCATCGCCAAAATACCAGAGAAAAGAATTAGCATTAGAGCTGTTATTAATAAACTGGACATTGACAGGGGCATCGCAGAAATCAGTAAAATCAGAAGTGAAATCAGCTATAGGCGGACCAGCTGCTATGGCATAAGCTTTGATACATAAATCATAATCTTTTGAAGTGCCATTTCCCACAGGTGTCCATGAAGTGCCATTATTGCTTATCCAGCATTTACCTGTTTCTGTTGTTACATTACTTGCATAGCCGGGAGTTACATTTTCAACAGGTATAGGAGTGTTATATCCGGGTGTATAATATTTAATTTTAATATAAAAATCATTTCCATTAGCAAGAAACAAAGGTGATGGCAAATCAAAAGTATAATAACCGGGAAATTCGCATGCCTGGGTAGTTATGCTATCTAATAAATTCGTAAGAGTTGTGCCATTAAAGTCATCATATATTTCTATTTTCACACTGGCATTACTTGCAGCAATATAAGTTCCTATTTTGGTTATTTGCTGGTTATTAGATGTTTCATATTTAGTTAATCCGTATCCTGTAGGACTTGCAAAACCCTTATCACCTGTCTCGCCGTAATAGTCATAGTAATATATTTCAGAGCTTGGTATATAATCAATTCTTACAGGGAAATAAGCATTATCAGATAATACTTTTGTATCATTATAAGAGATATAAAAGAATCCGGATTCTCCCCATGAAGCTCCCCAGCTGTTTTTAAATATCCAGGCACCTGTGCCGCCTGCTGTTACTTTATTGTCATCCCAGCCAACAAGAGTTATTGCATGATTTGCATAATCTGAGCCGCTATAATAATATGTATTATTGCCGGAATTAAAACTTGCATCTTCCCATCTCATAGAAACGTATAAGGCGCCATAATCTAATAAAGTTTGTTTAATTACATCTGCATCATTAGGCAAGAATCGTGCATCAGTTACATAAGCCAAAGGTGATAATGCTAACGGGCAATATCCCGGTGTTGCAGTATATGGGTCATCTGCTTCAGATATTGGTCCGTGTCTTTTTGAGAAATAAGCTGTTGACATTTCAGCAGTGCCTCCACTACATGGTGCATAGTCAAAGTTATGGCAGTTGTTCAGATTATCTTCTGACAGGTCAAAAGTGCCAAGACCTAATACTTTCCATCGTGATTCTACTGAGCCCATTGTTGCAAAAGTCCAGCAGGAACCACAAGATCCTTGATTTTTTACAGAAGTAACGTATCCTGCAGTTCTCATATCATATAAAGCAGAAAATTTAGCTCCTCTTATCTTTTTATGTGTTGCATAAAAAGCATCAAAGTTATGTTTCACAGGTGAAGGTATTAATCCTAATCCATAGCCATCCTGTGTTGTTGTTATAAGTGTTCCTTCATCTTTTTGGCTCAAATAATTAACAAAATCAGGATTTAAAGGATCTTCTGTAATCTGTTGAGAATAAGAGGAATAGCTGTTAAATATTACAGATAGAAACAAGAAATAAGGTATATATTTTTTCATAATAAAAAAGTTTTAATTTAAAATAAAATTTCAAAGATAGTAAAAAAAATAACTTTACAAAAAGACAATGAATTAATAGAAGCCCCCTTTATGTAGATTCAAGCTTCAATTACGACATTTTTTTATAAAATCAATAATTTTTTGTTTTTCGTCAGGATGAAACCATGTAATGGAAGTGTCTTTTTTAAACCATGTAAGCTGTCGTTTAGCATATCTGCGTGTGTTTGTTTTAATATTTTCTATTGCCTGCTGAAGATTTATCTTATTATCTAAATGAACAAAAATTTCTTTATATCCAACAGTGTTCAGAGCATTGATTTTTTTATAATCGTTTAGCTTGTATAAATTTTTTGCTTCATTGACTAATCCTTGTTTGAGCATCATATCCACACGTTTGTTTATTATAGAGTATAGTTCTTTTCTATCACAATTAAGCCCAATTTTAATTATTTTAAAATTTCTTGTTTTTGATTTATTTGTTCTTAGAGATGAATATTTTTTTCCTGTCTGCATACATACTTCTATTGCTCTCATCAGCCGTTTGGGATTATTTATATCAACAATAGAAAAATATTCAGGGTCTAATATTTTTAATTTTTTTTGTAATTCATTAATACCTTTTTCTTTATATGTTTTTTTTATATTTTCTCTTATAGTTTGAGCAGGATTTGGCAGATTGTCAATGCCATTACATACAGCATTAATATACAGACCTGAGCCACCGGTCATAATTACATATTTATGATTTAAAAATAGTTTTTTTAACAGATTAATAACTTGTTCTTCAAACATAGATACATTGTAATAATCTTTAACAGAGAGATTGCTGATAAAATGATGTTTTACAGTATTTAGTTCTTTTTCTGAAGGAATGGCAGTGCCTGTTTTTAGTTCTTTATAAAACTGGCGGGAGTCGGCTGAGATTATTTCTGTGTCTAATTTCTTTGCAAGTTCAATAGCTAATGATGTTTTTCCAATACCTGTTGGTCCGACAATAACGATTAAACAATTTTTAGTATTATTTGGCATTTTTGTTATGATTTTGGGTGAGGGAACAAAAATCTTAAAATATTATCATCAACTTTGTTGCAGTTTACATTTTTTTGAAACTCTGAAAGAGTTTAATTTTAATAACCACAGGTGTAACCTGTGGT
>CAZZDX010000088.1:0-11013 GCA_964653185.1 uncultured Bacteroidales bacterium | reverse complement strand
GAACTGTAATATCTCCTGCTCTTGATGTATCAGCAGGCGGACGCGATATTTGTTTTGATATGAAATATGCAGAACAGGGTTATCAACCTTGCGAAGGTCCTGATTTGCCTGACGAAGGAGTGCATCTTCAATATTCAGTAAATGGTATAGACGGACCTTGGAATGAGATTGAATACTGGGACCCAAGTATTCCTGCTCCGGGAGGATGTAATCCAAACCTGATAAACTGGAACAATTACTGCCTGTCTATTCCCGGTCCGGCTCAAACAACTAATACAAGATTTAGATGGTATCAGGTAACAAGTAGTGGTACTTATTACGACCACTGGGGACTGGATAATATACAAATTTATGATGTGCCTGTAAATTTTATTGATAACAAAACAGTTAAAATTAAAGTTATATGTCCTGCACCAAAAAATCCTGTAGCAACATCTCTTGGAAATAATATTATCCTTTCATGGGATAAAAGTATATGTGATAATGCTGTTGGTTATAAAATTTACAGAAAAAATGAATATTACGGATATACACATGGAGATTGTGAAACAGGTGTTCCTGTTTGGACAGGGTATATACAAATAGCTGACATAAATAATATAAATGATACAGTTTATGCAGATAACAATAATAGTATAGGATTTATTCATGGTGTAAGTTATTGCTATATGGTTATTGCATATTTTAATGATGGAGCAGAAAGCTATGCCTCTGAAGAGGTATGCACTACATTAAAAAAAGATATCCCTGTGATAACAAATATAAGTATTGATGTTACAGATGCCTCTGATGGTGAAGTTTATATTGCATGGTCAAAACCTACTGAAATAGATACAACGGAAATTGCAGGACCTTTTAAATATCTTATTTACAGAGCTTATGATTTTTTAGGAACAAACTTTTTATTGATAGATTCTCTTTCAGGGCTAAATGATACAATATATACTGATACTTATGTTAATACAAAAGATTTTCCTGTTAGTTATAAAATTGAATTATATAATGATGCTGTTGGAAACAGATTTTTAATAGGTTCAACACATATAGCTTCTTCTGTATTTCTTTCAATTTATCCAACAGATGACAAACTGATACTTTCGTGGGAAGAAAATGTGCCATGGACAAATAATCAGTATGTTATTTACAAACAAAATTCTGTAACATTGCTGTTTGATTCAATTGCTTGGTCTAATACATATTCTTATACAGATACAGGACTTATAAACGGAGACAGTTATTGCTACAGGATTAAAAGTATAGGCAGTTATTCGGATAGTAATATTATAAGTCCTATTATAAACTATTCCCAGATAGTTTGTGCTATACCTGAAGATAATATATCTCCTTGCGCATCTCTTTTAACTGTTATCTCTGACTGCGAAAAAGTAGAAAACAGGTTAGTATGGAATAATCCCAACAATACTTGTGCTGATGATGTAGCAGGATATTATATTTATTATTCTTTTACAGAAAATAGTGATTTTATTCAAATATATACAATTAATGATCCTACTGATACCAATTTTATACATAATGACCTTCACTCAATAGCTGGATGCTATACTGTTGTTGCTTTTGACTCTACTATGAATATGAGTGAGTTTAGTAATATAATCTGTGTTGATATTGATATTTGTGATTTATATAGCTTGCCCAATGTTTTTACTCCTAATGATGATGGCGTAAATGATTATTTTATTCCTTTTCCTTATGATTTTGTAGAAAAAATTGATATTACCATATTTAACAGATGGGGAGAAATTGTTTTTAAGACCAATGACCCGCATATAAGATGGGATGGAAAAAATCAATCAAATAATGCAGATTGTTCTGAAGGTGTATATTTTTATGTATGTAATATTAATGAAGTACGGCTGTCAGGACTGACACAAAGAACTCTTACCGGCTGTATTCATTTATTGAGATAAAATAACTAAGTTTTTTTTGTGGTAATGTGGTCAAAAATAGTTGGTGGATTTAAAAAAACAATTTTTATATTGCATCCGTTAATCTGAAAAGGACATAAGCTCTGCTGAGGAGCAACTTATACTAATCGCAAACAGGAATGCGAAAATTTTAGTTGTTGAGCGTAGCCGAAACACAAGGCACAGTATTCAGTCAGCAGTCATCAATTTTTCTTTTCCGATAAACACTAGTAAATTCTTTGATTTTTTTATCTAACAATAAAGATATATCTCCAAACCCTATTTTACTTCTCTCCCTTTCCATCTGTATTTAACCATATTACCCAAGATGCCTATTACAGAGACATAAAAAATATTTAAAATCTGAACAGGTATATAATAAAGCAAAATGCCTCTTTGCTTCATAAATGACGATATTCCAACTAAAACAGGCATATCAACAAAAAGTTTTATTAAAAAAATATATAACCATTGTAACAGAAACTGTGGATATATAAGACCTAATATAAATCCTGTTAACAACAAAAGGTTGAAAGTATAAACAATAAAAGCTACAATGATAATTGAAAAGTCCTTATATCCTTTGCTTTTAGAAACCCAGCGCTTTCGCTGATTAACAAATTCTTTTAAATTGGTTTTTGCGTTTGTAAATACTGTTGCATCATAATTTTTTATAAATCCAATGCTATTTTTAAACTTCTTTTTTGTCTTTAAAAGCAAAAACACATCATCGCCTGAAGCATATTTATCATTGTCAAAGCCGTTTATCTTATAAAAAATTTCTTTTTCATAAGCCAGATTTGCTCCATTACACATAATTGGATTTTTTAATGCAATAGAAGCAGCACCGGAAACTATTAAACTTAAAAATTCCAGTGCCTGCATCTTTTTAAAAATGGTCTCTGTATTATGAAAACATACAGGTGCAGAAATCATTTTATAATCATTTGCCTCATAAAAATCTACTATTGCAGAGAGCCATTTTTGTTTCATTCTGCAGTCAGCATCTGTTGTTATTATCAATTTACCTGTTGCTGAATCTATTGCCTTGTTTATAGCCCTTTTCTTAAACAAATCCTGATGTTCCTGTTCTTTTAAACTTAAAAGTTTTATATTATAACTGGAATTTGTATTTATAAAATTATTTACTAAAGCATTGGTATTATCTGTTGAAGCATCATCAATGACAATAATTTCAAAAAGTTCTTTGTCATAATCCTGTTCAATTATATCATTCAAACAATTAATAATATTATTTTGTTCATTTCTTGCAGAGATGATGATACTTACATTGGTGGATAAGTTATTTTTTGTTTGTCTATGCCAGTATTTCAGATGAAACCATCCATAAGTATAAGATATGATAAGAATAGTATATAATATACACAAAAGCCATAATATGTTAAAAAAGACCATCATAAAATTAAACTTTTTTTCTAAAAAATTTTAAATTAACAACAAACAAAGTCCCTATCAATGCCGGTATCATCAGATTAATAATCCATAATGCCGTAGTAGAAGTAACTATGTTAACATTTATCTGTTCAGTAAGCATATTCATTTTTTTAAAATACATACCTGTAAAATATATTGCAGCCGAACCTCTTACGCCTAATTCAGACAAAGCAATAGTTGGAATTGCTGTGATAACAATATATATGACCGAGATAATCATTATTGCTTCAAAAAAAGGAATGTTTACTTTAAACAATATTAATAATAAATAAAATTGTAAACTAAACACGCAATATCTTATAAAACTTAAAATCAGAACTTTTAATAATTCCTTTTTATTATAAAATGAAAAGACCTTTACATATTCTTTAAATTTGTTATGCTTATCTAATTTGAGCCGACTAAAAAATGATGTCAGAAATGAAATATTAAAAAATAAAAATAATAATAGAACAATAATACCAATAATTAGAACAACAATTCCATAATAAAGAAATATTGAAAAATGTTGCTGAAAAATAACATATCCTGGTATAAAAAACAAAATGCCTGTCAAACCAATGATAATGGTAATCAACAGTTGGCTTATACTTCCAATAACAGTGATTAAAGTTCCCTGCCAGCGATTTGCTTTTTCCAGCATAAAAACCCTGCCAAAAAGTTCTCCAACTCTGTTTGGCGTAAAAGTGCTTACTGTTAATCCTGATAAGACAGCTTTTATTGATTTTAGAAAAGAAACATCTTCAATTTTTTTAATTAAAAATTTCCATTTCCATGCCTCAATGCCCCAGTTTATAAACATTAAAAAAACTATAAATAATAGTTGAATAATAAGAAATCGTGAGAGAAATAAGGACTCAAAAGAACAAATTATCTTATCTAAATCTTCTTTATAAAAAATTTGCTTATAAATAAAACCATAAGCAATAACTATTATAGCTATTTTTAATATAGTATCATATATTTTGTTTAATTTTGATTTTGATTTCATTTATGTTTCGGCTACGCTCAACAACTAAAAATAATTTATTATGTCAAAAAATACTGAATCAGGCAACTACCTGACAGCACAGGGTTCAGATATTATAATATTAGGTATTGATCCGGGCACAAATATTATGGGATACGGACTAATACATAACAAAGATAATAATATTAAATTTATCACTATGGATGTGCTAAAATTAAACAAATTTAACACACAGGCATTAAAATTAAAAAAAATATTTGAATCAACACTTAATATTATTGATAAATATAAACCTGATGAGCTGGCTATAGAAGCACCTTTCTTTGGTAAAAATGTGCAGTCAATGTTAAAATTAGGAAGAGCACAGGGTGTAGCTATGGCAGCAGCTTTATACAAAGATATACCTATTTTTGAATATTCGCCGCGAAAAATAAAACAGTCAATAACAGGAAATGGTAATGCTTCTAAACAGCAGGTAGCAAAAATGCTTTATAACTTACTTATTATAAAAGAAGTTCCTGAATATCTGGATTCTACTGATGCATTGGCTGTGGCAGTATGCCATTATTTTCAAAAAAATGGACCAATAAAAGATAGTTTGCATAAGTCAACAAGCTGGAAGTCCTTTGTATCTGATAATCCTGACAGGGTAAGATAAGAATGAAAGTAGAACTTGCGATTATGATATATTTATCAGCAAGCAATCGCAAATTAATGTTAATAACAACTAAATGAAAAGTCAGCAGTTAGCAATTATTATTGATATAGCCGAAATTTTTGCCAATTGCCGACTTCCGGGTTAAACGTATTAAATGTTTATTTGCGATTGTATCAGGCAACTGCCTGATGTTATTATTTTTCGAGTTCTGGAAAGTGTATGATTTTTTTTAATCAAGCAATAATGTAGAGACGAGGCGCGCCTCGTCTCTACGATAATCCAATAAACAAATAATTTAAGAAAAACAGATATTTTATTCCTTTATAATTTTTTCTGTTTTTAAGACCTGTCCATATTTATCCTGTAATTTCAAAAGTTCTCTATAATTATATTAAAATACTGCAAAATTTTAGTTATTAAAAAAATGTATTTTTGCCAAAAAATAAATTTATCCTTCAAGTTACTTTAGAAAAAGAAACATGTTAAAATTTTTAAAAAAACCATATCCATTTAATAATGATTTCAAACATAACATTAAAATTATATTTTTTATAAGTATTGGTGTATTTCTCTTTCTTTTTTTATTTCAGCCATTTGAAATTAGCACCTTGGATTTAAGGAAAAAAATCTATATAATTTGGGGAATTGTATTGGTTATTTTTCTTTCTTTTAGTGTAAATTTATTATTCCTTCCGGCTATTCACCCAAAAATGTTTTTATATGGAAAATGGAATATCAAAAAGGAAATTTTATGGAATACATGGATTTTGTTTACAATAGTTGCAGGTTATGTTATTTTTTATAACCTAATGAACTTAAATATTTTTAAAATTAGTTCTTATGCAATTGTCCAAGGTCTTTTAATTGCCATATTGCCTATTTCAGTTCTTATTACAATAAATCAGAATCGGCTACTTCGGTCATATCTGATGTCTGCAATTGAAATGAATAAAAAACTTGAAGAGAAAAAAAATGTAAAAGAAACAGAAGTAACATTTGTATCAGAATATTTAAAAGATAATCTTAAAATAAAACTGATTTCATTAATATATATCCATTCAGCAAGCAACTATATTGAAATATTCTGGGAAAAAGACAAACAGATAAAAATGCAAATGGTTAGAACCAGCTTGATAAAAGCAGAAGAACTATTGAAAAAGTATAAATTTATTTTCAAATGTCACAGGTCTTACATTATAAATATTAATAGAATAGATAAAATTGAAGGAGGTTCTCAGGGATACAAAGTATTTTTCAAAAATATTGAAACCCCTGTCAATGTATCCAGAAATTACACAAATGAATTAGAGGAACTGGTATAAATTTTTATACTCTGCTTCGTAATAATTTGAGCTAATTTATATACTAAAAAACAATTATAATTTTAACATATAGTCATTAATTGTCATTAGTTGTCATTAAATAGTCAATAAGCAACTAAATGACAGTGAAGTCAAATGACAACAAATGACAGTGAGCAAAGCGAACAAATGACGGCGAAGCCAAATGACAACAAATGACAACGAAGCTAAATGACAAATTATATTACGGCTCTACTGAGCTTGCCAAAGTGCAAAATATAACCGCTCAAAGTATATCTAACTTTTCGTCCCTAAATGAATACATTATATCCCTAAAAAATGCCTTTCATATCTTTTAATAACAGTTTATCCCTTTTTATTGTTTTAGATTTATTGTATTAATATTTTTGCTCTTCGGAATTTTATATATTATAGTACAAAATTTTTATGTTTAAATGTAATTAAGAGTTTGAAGTTGATACTGATAGGAATTAAAAAAGATGGATAACCTGACAGGTTATGAAAAGTTAAAAATATAAAAATCATAGGATGTAAATCCAATGGTATAAAAAGATTAAAGATTATGGAAGCATTTAACATTGGGGATTTAAGAATAAAATTACCTATAATTCAGGGAGGAATGGGTGTTGGAGTGTCTTTATCAGGGCTGGCTTCATCTATAGCAAATCAGGGTGGTATTGGAGTTATTTCTTCTGCTGGAATTGGTATGCTTGAACCTGATTTTGTTGCAAATTTCAACGAGGCAAACAAAAGAGCTTTAGGCAAAGAAATAAGAAAAGCAAAAAAGATGACAAAGGGCATTATTGGCGTAAACATAATGGTAGCACTTTCAGATTTTGACGACCATATACAGGTTGCAATAGATCAAGGTGCAGATTTGCTTTTTGTTGGTTCAGGACTTGCTTTAAAATTTCCTAAGATATCTGCTGACAAGTTGGCGAAAATTATTCCTATAGTATCTTCTGCAAGAGCAGCAAAAATTACATTTCAATATTGGGAAAGACATTATAACAAAGTGCCTGACGCTGTAGTTGTTGAAGGTCCATTAGCCGGTGGTCATCTTGGGTTTAAAAAAGAACAAATCAATAATACTGATTATTTACTGGAAAAGATTTTAACAGAAGTTATTTCTATAATAAAATCTTATGAGCAGAAATTTAATAAAAATATTCCGGTAATTGCTGCCGGAGGTATATATACAGGTGCAGATATTCATAAATTTATTAAATTAGGAGCTAATGGAGTGCAGATGGGAACAAGGTTTGTTGCAACTTATGAATGCGATGCAGACATAAAATTTAAAGAAGCATATATAAAAAGCAAAAAAGAAGATATCACTATAATTGATAGTCCTGTTGGATTGCCTGGTAGAGCCATAGGCAATAAATTTCTTAAAGAAGTGTCGGAAGGAATTAAGAAACCTTTTAAATGTCCATGGCAGTGTTTAAGGACATGTGATTTCAAAAATGCACCATACTGTATTGCTCTTGCATTAACAAATGCAAAAAAAGGATACCTTGAAAAAGGATTTGCTTTTGCAGGAGCTAATGCTTATCGCACAGATAAAATCATTTCTGTTAAAGAACTTATTAAGAGTTTATTAAAAGAATATGAAGAAGCAGCTAATCTGAAAAATGCATATATTTTCTGACGATTAATACCAACTAACTATCAAAGTCGATTCTTAACTGTTATTTTTATCTGCTTCAGACGAATGATTATTCTTTCATAAATTCTCTAAATGCCAGGTGTCTTCCATCTCTGCAACTAACGATTCTCATCTTTTTTTTAGAAAATTTTATTATTTCCCAGTCCCCGTTATAAAATTGTGCTTTAACAGAATCACCTGAGAAGTTACTTATAGGAACGAGTGTTTTAAATAATTTGGCTTCTACCTGATAGTTTGCTGTGCCAATAGTATCCGGTGCAGTATCGGGCATTTTTTCTAATATAATAAGATTATTATCAATAAAAGTCCATTCTTCTTTAACCTCAGAATTTATATCAGCTACATTTAGAAGTTGCCAGATGCCTTCTATTTTATTCTCTTTTGATTTTTCGCAACTTATAATAGCAACTATTATTATAATGATTAGGGCAATAATAATATTTGATTTTTTATTTATCATCATTTTGTAAATAATTGTCTTTTTTAAAGTTAATCTTTATTGTAACCATTCACACCTTATTTCTTGTAAACAATTATATATATATTGTTAAGAATTTCTAATTGCTCTAATTGACCTAATTAACCTAATCAAATCCCAATCTCCAATTTCTAATGTAAAGTTTTGGCATTGAGCATTATTTGGTTTATTTGTCATTGTGTATTGGTAATTTTTTAGGTCAATTAGGTTAATTAGAAATTAGAGCAATTTAGTTTCAATCATTTAAGTCGTTAGTTGATGGATATAATTTTTAGTTGTGAACGGTTACTCTTTATTTTAGTAAATTTTAATCTCTTTTTATAAATTCTTTTACAATTAATCCGCCTCCTTCGTCATCTTCAATATCTATAGCTATTCTTAGTTTATCTTTAGAAAATTTTGTGATTTCCCACTTTCCATCATAAGGAGATACCTTAAAATTATGATGACCTGTATATTTTGTTATGACTATTGAAATGTTTGTTTTTGTTAATTTAGGGTGTATGTAATAATTTCCTATAGCAAGTGTATCTAAATATGATGTAGGAAAATTCTGCTCTAAAAAATAAATATCATTGTCCATAAAGACCCATTCTTCTACATCTTTACAGTGAACATCAGCTATATTTACAACTTGCCAAGTTCCTTCAATTTTATTTTCTATTGCTTTTTTGCAACCAACAATAGCAAGTGTAATTATAATAATGAAAATAAACTTTTTAACTAATAACAAAGTCGTTTTCTTTATAATATTTTTCATTAATTTTTTTTATAAAATACAAATTTACATAAAATAAATTTATTACACACAATAATATAAAAAAATTATGAATTATGAATTATGAACTTTGTGCTTTGTGCTTTGGACTTTGTGCTTGGAACTTGATACTTTTAATTATGAATTATGAGAAATTTTTTAATCTGCTAATCTACTAATCAGCTAATGTTATGAATTTTATTTGTTTGCTTTAATAATTTTTTCTTCAATTTTGGATGTTGAATATCCTTTTAAAAATTCAATAGTTTTAACATCTCCTCCTTTTGCAGTTACAATATCGTATCCTACAATTTTTTTTGTATCATAATCACCGCCTTTAACCAATACATCAGGTTTTATTAATTTTATAAGATTATATGGCGTTTGTTCGTCAAATAATATTACAGCATCTACAAAATTTAATGAAGATAAAGTCATTTTTCTTGAGTCATGATCATTAACAGGTCGTTTTTCTCCTTTTATTTTTTTTATTGAATTGTCAGAGTTTAAACCTATAATAAGTATATTGCCTAAGTCAGCAGCTTTTGACAAGTAATATATATGTCCTAAATGAATAATATCAAAACATCCATTAGTAAAAACAATTTTTTTATCTAAGAATCTCCAGATAGCAAGTTGTCTTTTAAGGGTCTCTGTTGTAAATATTTTTGATTTAATCAGTTCAAAATTTTCCATTTTTATTTTTATTTAAAATTGGTAGCAAAATCAGGGCTAAACTTCCTGCAATAATTATCATAATAGTTTGTGATGACCATAGCAGCCATCCCATTGCATAGGCAGATGTTTTAGAAATACCATAAATAGTAAGTGTTTCTAATACTATTGCAGGATATACGCCTATTCCTCCCTGAACAATGATCATTCCAATAGATGCAAATACAAGTACCGATAAACTAACGCCAATACCGAGAGAACTTGTTTCAGGAAAACAATTAAAACAAATATAAGCCATCAATAAGTATGATAACCATATTAATAAAGTATGAAATATAAATAAAATCGGTCTTTTAATTTTAATAATTGATTTTATTCCTTCAACAAATCCGTATATAATATTTTTTATTTTTTTATAGAAATTTCTGTTTGATATTTTTTTTCTAAATACAAAAAACAAAATAATTATAATTACTATAAGTGATAATATCATATATATTACAGGGTTTTCTGTATTTGAAAAAATTTTCAATATAGGTCTGTAAACATTTTCATATATAAAGTTATGTAATTTTTCAAATTGTAAGTAAAAATTAATTATAAATAATAATATAAAAGATATGATATCTATAGCACGTTCAGTAATAACTGTTCCGAAAGATTTGTTAAAAGGTATTTTTTCATATTTAGTCAGCACACTACATCGTGATATTTCGCCTAATCTTGGCAAAGCAAGATTGGCAAAATAACCTATAAGCACAGCAAGAAATACATTTTTAAATTTAGGTTTATATTTAAGAGGTTCTAAACATATGAAAAGTAAGATATGTATAGTAGGTTGGCATTTTTTTAAAGATTTTTATGAGAAAGTAAGAAAGTCTTCAGTTGATATTTACGTAGTTGCCCATAGGTATAATAAAACATTAGATAAAGATGGAATAAATTATAGTATCATAAAAAATGTAGGTTTAGAATTTGGAGCTTATGATTGGTATATTAAAAATATATGGGATAAAAAGTCTAATGTCCTTTTTATGCCTGATGATATTAAAATTAAAGATTTTGAAGAATTTATATTATTTAATTATAAAAAGATGAAAGAAA
>CAZZDX010000087.1:0-11066 GCA_964653185.1 uncultured Bacteroidales bacterium | reverse complement strand
GCCGGATAAATAATTGTTTCTGATTTTCCCTTTTATTACAGCATTACTGTCAACTATTAGTTTGCTTTTTAATCTTGTTATATCATCTACAATTAATCTGTCTTTAAAATGTCCAATGCCATTAACTGTTATTTTATCCTTAAATAATGCAATGCTGTCAACTGTTAATTTGCTTTTTAATCTTGTTATGTCATCTACAATTAATCTGTTTTTAAAATGTCCAATGCCATTAACTGTTACTTTATCCTTAAACAATGTAAGACCATCCTTTTGAATGATTACACGTCTGATATTATTTGTCTTAATCACCAGGTCCGTTATTAAGAGTTCCTATAAAATTTTCGGAACTTATATTACTATTACCATTTATTTTCCAAAATGGTTGATTTCCTTGGGCATAAGAAATTGTTATATTACTTAATAATGTAACAATAAGAATTAAAGGAAGTAATGTTTTTTTCATAATTTTTTATATTTTAAAATTAATTTATAGAAATTCTTTACAAAGATATAACTTTTTTTTATTAAAAAACAAAATTTTTTTCAATTTTTTTCAAAAAGTTATTAATATTTTTATTTTATTTTTATAATTGATTGTATAATAAGCATTTATGTAATAAAAAAACTTATTATCTCTAAATAGTGTTTGTTTGTAATGTTAATATTTTTTTGTTTCAGTTGTAAATAAAACCATTAAAATGGTTGCAATTTTTGGTCAGGCAATCGCCTAATTAACCCTTGACTTAAGTCGTGGGCTGAACGTAAATCGGTATTATTCTTAAAAAGAGAGCACTGTAAGAATATTCTAAAAATAATAATTTAATAGCAATGTAGCAAAATTTTATGTTTAATTATTAATTTAGCATTTCATTAAATTTTAAAAGATATGTTACGAACACATACTTGTGGTAAACTATGTCTGAAAGACATTAATAAACAAGTTATCTTATGCGGATGGATACAACGTTCAAGAGATTTAGGCGGAATGACATTTACAGACCTGCGCGATAGATATGGAATAACTCAACTTGTCTTTAATATGGAAACAAATCCTGATATTTGTAAACAGGCAAGAGAGTTAAAAAGAGAATTTGTAATATCTGCAACAGGTATTGTTACTGAAAGAAGTAATAAAAATCTGAAAATGCCAACAGGGGAAATAGAAATTATAGTTGATAAGATAAAAATATTAAACAAATCCAAAGTTCCTCCTTTTACTATAGAAGATAATACAGATGGCGGTGAAGAACTAAGGATGAAATATCGCTATCTGGATTTAAGAAGAAATATTATAAAACATAATCTTGAATTGCGTCATAAGATAGCGATTGAACTTAGAAATTACTTAAATTCTCTTAACTTTATTGAAATAGAAACACCTTGTATGATAAAATCAACACCGGAAGGTGCGCGTGATTTTGTTGTGCCTTCCCGTATGAACAAAGGAGAATTTTATGCTTTGCCTCAGTCACCACAGATATTTAAACAATTATTGATGATTGCCGGCTATGACAGATATTACCAACTGGTAAGATGTTTTAGAGACGAGGACTTAAGAGCTGACAGACAACCGGAATTTACTCAATTAGATTGTGAAATGTCTTTTGTGGAACAAAAAGATGTTTTATATACTTTTGAAGGTTTGATGATACATTTGTTTAAAAAAATTAAAAATATTGATTTTAGTAAATTTCCAAAAATAACTTATGATGATGCAATAAAATATTATGGAACTGATAAGCCGGACATCAGATTTGATATGAAATTTGTTGAAATAAATGCTCTTGTAAAAAATAAAGGTTTTAAAATATTTGATCAGGCAGAACTAATTGTTGGCATTTGTGCTAAAAATTGTGCAGCATATTCAAGAAAACAAATAGACGAACTGACAAATTTTGTAAAACAACCTCAAATTGGAGCAAAAGGACTGGTTTACATAAAATGTAATTCTGACGGAACTTTTAAATCATCAGTTGATAAATTTTTTAATCAGCAGGAATTAAAAAAGTGCTCTGAAAAATTTAATGCACAAAAAAATGATTTAATACTTATCCTCGCAGGAGAAAAATGTCAAACACGCACAGCACTTGGTGAACTCCGTTTAGAAATGGGTAATCGTCTCGGAATGAGAGACAAAAACAAATTTTCTCCTTTGTGGATTGTTGATTTTCCTTTATTGGAATGGAATAAAGAGACAAAACGTTTTAACGCAACACATCATCCTTTTACATCACCCAAACAGGAAGATATCGGATTGTTAGATACTGCTCCCGATAAAGTAAAATCAAATGCTTATGATTTTGTTATTAATGGAATAGAAATAGGTGGTGGCTCAATAAGAATTCATACCAAAGAATTGCAAAATAAAATGTTTAAGCTACTTGGATTTACCAAAGAACAGTCGCAAAAACAGTTTGGCTTTTTAACAGATGCTTTTGAATACGGAACGCCTCCTCATGGTGGCATTGCTTTTGGCTTTGACCGATTATGTGCCCTGTTTGGAGGTTCTGACTCCATAAGAGATTTTATCGCTTTTCCTAAAAATAATTCAGGAAGAGATGTAATGATTGATTCCCCTTCAAAAATATCAAAAGAACAACTTGAAGAGTTAAACATTAAACTAAAATAATTTCATAAATAGGATAATGCTTATTTTGCTATTTTTGTAAATTAAAATAATAAAATTATTGTAATGAAAAATAGTTAAAAAGAAAATATAATGGGAAAAAAAGAAATTGAATTTTGGGAAAATCATTACTTAAATCAAATAGAGTTTACTATCAAACAAGATGTAAACAAAATGATGGAAGGGTTAAAATCTAAAGACAAGATAAAAAAGGACTGGATTAATGCTTTTAAAAAAAGTGCAAATAAAAATTCTGATTTTGCAAGAGGTGCTGAAAGAATATATTTTTGGCTTTTCAATCAATTTGGCATACCAAATTCTTCGCCAATAGGTTCTGATTTGTTTTTTGAAACTTATAATGCTTTTGTTCATATTGATATTAAAACAGCAAAAATTGACAACACTTCTGATTACAAAGGGAAAATACCATTAGGAAAAAATCAAACAAGTTATTTTTTACCTGAAAAAAACTATAAAGTAAATCTGCCAACTTTTTATTCTTATAAAAACAAAATCTGCCTGACATATTTTATCAATATTATTTATGAAGAAATTAAAGATGAAATAAATATTAAAGCTGTTTTTCTTATTTCTGTTCCAAATGGTAAATTAAATGATATATATGGAACAGATATTTATAACGCTTCAAAAAATAAGGGATATGCTTTTCGTTATAAATACAGTAGCAGACCAAAATTTGAGTTATTAGATGAGCAACCGTTTAGAATAAGAAAACTATATCTTGATAATGATTTAAAAGAAGAAGATATTATCGGTTTTTCAATGAACAAATAATTATGCATAAAATAATAAATGCCGACATATTTGTAGCTTTAAAAAGCATACCCGACAACTCTATAGATGTTGCCATTACTTCACCGCCATATTGGTCTCAACGCAATTACGGATTTGATAATCAGGTTGGTAATGAATGTAGTTATATAAAATTTATTTCACGATTAACCTTTTTATTTGATATTTTAAAAGAAAAACTATCTGACAAAGGAATATTTTTTCTAAATATAGGTGATAAATATTTAAAAAAATACGGAAAAACACCACTTGGACTGATTCCATATAAATTAGCATATTTTATGCAAAAAAACGGTTGGATTATTAATGATACAATTATTTGGTATAAGCCAAACCACATGCCTTCAAGTGTAAAAAATCGTTTTGTGAATTCTTACGAACCAATTTTTGTTTTATCAAAGAAAAAAGAAAATTATTTTACTAACTCTATAAAAAAAAATCCTGATTATTCAAATATTTTAAAAATAAATCTACAACCTACATCTTACAATCACATTGCTACTTATCCCGAAAAATTAGTTTCTTCTTTATTAAATCTTGTCAAAATAGAAAAAAAACATACTGTGCTTGACCCTTTTGCTGGTAGTGGAACAACATTAAAAGTTATTAATGATATAAATAAATCTATGTTTACACAACATAAAGCATCAGGTATAATGATTGAATTTAATAGTGATTATGTTGAAATAATCAAACAAAGAACAGGGCTGAAAAATATTAAAGTTGAAAAATATCCATTTGAAGAATATAATTATCAAATTTTTGAAGAAAATTTTTCAATTGATTTTGAGAATATTAAAGAACTGACAAAAATAAATACATTAAATATTGCAAAAAATAAAAATGAATTTTACTCTATTCTTAAAACTATTCTTAACAAAAAATATATTAAATCATTTCCTCAGCAAGAATTACTTTTTATAGGACTTGAAAATTTTTTAATAGAAGATATTTATAATATATCACAGATAAATCAAAAAGGTTGGATTATTAGAAACAATTTAGTTGTTAAAAAAAATAATAAATGGTTTCCTGTTTTTATGTTGGTTCAGGACAATAAAACTTGCCGATATTATTTTAACTACAAACGCCTTAAATTCAATCATAAATTAAAAGAAACAAAAACTGCCTTATGTGGACAAAATTTTGTTGGTTATAATGTAGTTGACAATATTTCAAAGAACAAAAAACAAGGTTTAATAATATCAATCATAGAAAAATATGATAATGGACTGCCGAAATATGTAAAAGTATTTTGGAATAACGATAAAATTATCACCAAAGAATTTGTTAAAAAAGATGATGATCAAGTTTTGAAAAATTTAATCTTTACTCACAATAATGGTTATGTTTTTGTTAAAGAGTTAAAAAATCATATTTCATTAGAAAAAATCATTAATACCAGTATTGAAAAAGTAAAACTTCCCCAAAAGAGTATTTCAAACAGAAACTACAATGGAAAATTCAAAGAAATAGAACGAAAAAACTGGGGAGCTTCGCCAGGAGCAAGAAGTTCTGTTGAAGAAGAATATTTTTCTTTACAAAGACTTTACCCAGTAAAACAAGAAATTATTGCTGACTATTTGAATTATATTAGAAAACAACAAGGACTATCAAAAAATGCTTTTATAAAAATCTCCCCAAAAAATTATAAACACACAGTAGGTCATTGGTTAAGAAAAGATTTTGGCGGTTCTGTCCCTGTTCCTTCTGACTGGAATAAATTAGAAAAATTATTTGATATTGATAAAAATATGACAAACTACGTCTGCAAAACAGCATTGAAATTGCAAACAGTAAAAAATACAAAATATAAAATACCAGATGATTTAATTTCAAATGAAATGATTGGAAAATTACTAGAATTAAATAATGAATAATAAAATGAAAATAATAATTCCAATGGCAGGTATAGGTAAAAGGATGCGTCCTTATACTCTAACTGTGCCAAAACCATTAATTCGTATTGCAGGAAAACCTATTGTCCAAAGATTGATAGAAGAAATTGTAAAAGTATGTCAGGAAACAGTTGACGAAATAGATTTTGTTATCAGCGACTTTGGTAAAGATGTAGAAAACCAACTTATAACTATTGCCAAAAATGTAGGAGCAAAAGGTAAAATATATTATCAAAATGAGCCATTAGGAACAGCCCATGCAATACTTTGTGCAGAAAAATCGCTTTATGGAAAAACAATAATAGCTTT
Organism: uncultured Bacteroidales bacterium; assembly: GCA_964653185.1. GTDB lineage: Bacteria > Bacteroidota > Bacteroidia > Bacteroidales > CAZZDX01 > CAZZDX01. Next base: position 5,420 of record CAZZDX010000087.1, on the reverse strand, counting down.
TGCCGACACTTTGTTTAAAACAAATTTTACTCTTGATCAATCTAAAGAAGCTATTATATGGACAAGTAAAGTAAAAGACCCAAGTGCTTTTGGAGTAGTTAAGATTGATAGTAATAATATAATAACTGATTTTATTGAAAAACCATTACAACCTGTTGATACTAATCTTGCTATAATAGGAATATATTATTTTAAAAAAGGTGAATATTTAAAAGATGAATTAAAATATCTGATTGCTCATAAAATTCAAAAAAACGGAGAATATCAGATCACTGATGCTTTGCAAAATATGATGGAAAAAGGAACTTCTTTTTATACTAATAGTATTGAAGAATGGCTTGACTGTGGTAATAAAGATGCTACTGTCCATGCAAATAAACGTATTTTAGAGTTTAATAAAAACGAAAATTTGGTGTCTCTTTCTGCAAAAATTCATAATTCAATAATTATTAAGCCCTGTTTTATAGGTGATAATGTATATATAAAAAATTCTATAATAGGACCTTATGTTTCTGTAGGAGAAAATTCCTGTATTGAAAAATCTGTTATAAACAATAGTATTATTCAAATGGAGACAAAAGTATCTTTTGTAAATATTGAAAATTCAATGATTGGCAACCACGTTGAATTAACAGGAAAACAAAACGATGTTAGTATAGGAGATTATACAATATTAAAATAGACCAATATTAAGTTGAAATGATTTTTCAACAACAATAATAAACTATATTTGTAACCGTTCACAACTAAAAATTATATCCATCAACTAACGGCTTAAATGATTGAAATTAAATTGACCTAAAAAATTACCAATACACAATGACAAATAAACCAAATAATAACCAAAGCCAAAACTTTATATTAGAATTTGGAGATTGGGATTTGATTAGGTTAATTAGATCAATTAGAAATTAGGTCAATTAATTAATATATGTTTAATGATACAAACAGTTATAAAATAATGAGCTGTGAACGGTTACCTATATTTAATTGCAATACTAATAATTGTATGAATAAAAAAAATCTAATATATCTATTATTTTTATTACTTATTTTTTCTTCATGTAAGACGTTAAAAAAAACAGAAAAAATATCTGAAGATGAGAAGATGGCAAATACTTCTTTATTGATTGATGCAAATAAAGAAAAATTTTTAGGAAACTACGAAGAAGCGGTAGAACTGTATGTCCAGTGTATCAAAAACGACCATTCTAATGCAACAGCTATTTATGAATTAGCCCGTATCTTTACTTTGCAGGGAAAATATAAAGACGCTTTAATATTAGCAAAAAAATCAGTAGATATAAATCCTGACAATATATGGTATCAATTGTTACTTGCAGATATACTTAAAAAAAATAATCAATATGATGATGTAATAAAAATATATTCTAATCTTATTAAAAAATATCCTGAAAAAGTTGAATATTATATTGAATTAGCTTCTGCTTATATTTATATTAATCAATATAAAGATGCTATAAAAGTATATAATACAATTGAAAGTAAAATAGGGATAACAGAAGAAATATCCCTACAAAAAAAACAAATTTATCTCTTCTTTAAGAAAAAAGACAAAGCAATAAAAGAAATCAATAATCTTATATCAAAATTTCCTGATAACACAAAATATTATAACCTTGCAGCAGACCTGTATCTTGCTGATAAACAATTTGATAAAGCTTTTGAAATGTATAACAAAATATTTGAAATAGACCCTAATAATTCTCTTGTCCATTTATCATTAGCAGATTATTACAGAGCAACAGATGAAAAAGAAAAATCTTATGAAGAATTAAAGATTGCTTTTAAAAATAAAAATCTTGACATAGATACAAAAATTAAAATCCTTCTTTCTTATTATATAATTACAGAAAAATATCCTGAATTAAAGGAACAGGCAGATACACTTCTGAAAATCCTTATAAAAATCCATCCGGATGAGCCAAAAGCACATTCAATGTATGCTGATTTCTTATACAGAGACAAAAAACTTAATCAGGCACGTGACGAATTACATAAAACAATAGCTTTGGATAACAGCAAATATGAAGTATGGCAACAACTATTAATAATAGAATCAGAACTTAAAGATTTTGATTTAATGGCAAAGGAAAGCAAGCAGGCAATAGAACTATTTCCCGAACAACCGGTGTTATATCTGTTTGGCGGTATGGCAAATTATCAGATAAAAAATTATGATAAGTCAATATCAACATTAAATAAAGGAATAAAAACTATTGTTGATGATAAAAAATTATTAATAGAATTCTATTCTTATCTTGGTGACATTAATTACAAAAATAAAAATAACAATGCTTCTGATAGTGCCTATGAAAAAGTATTGGAATTAGATTCTAACAATTCTTATGTATTAAATAATTATAGTTTTTATCTCTCTTTGAGAAATGAAAATCTTGAAAAAGCTGAAAAAATGGCCAAAAAAGCTGTTGATATCAGTCCTAATAGCTCAAGCTATCTTGATACTTACGGATGGGTGCTTTACAAAATGGACAAATTAAAACAAGCAAAAAAATGGATGGACAAAGCCCTTGAAAATGGAGGAGATAAAAGCAGCGTTATACTTGAACATTATGGCGATATTCTTTATAAAATGGACGAAATAAAAAAAAGTAATGAATACTGGCAAAAAGCAAAAAATATAGGGAAAGGTTCTAAATATCTTGACAAAAAAATTAAGGATAAAAAATTATATGAATAATCTTTGGTCTAAAAAATTATATTTTTATAGTATTTTTCTATTACTGTTAATATTTGTATCATCTTGCAATACGCCAAGAAAAATTATTAAACAGCCAATTAAAGAAAGAGGTGCTGATTATTTATTTGAGAAATTAAAAAAAAATGAATTCCAATTTGATTGGTTTAGTGCAAAATTTTCTGCTGACTTTGAAGAAATTAATAAGAAAAAAATTTCAGTTAAAGGTCAAATTCGTATAAAAAAAGATAGTGTAATATGGATATCTATATCATCTCTCGGACTGGAAATGGTAAGATTATATATCACTAATGATGTTATTAGATTTATTGACCGTTATAACTCAACTTATATTGTCGCGGATTTTAATTATTTTAGTAATCTGTTTGATATAAATATGGACTTTGATATTTTACAATCTTTAATTGCAGGCAATGATTTTTCTTATTATGAAAATGATAAATTTAAAGCACATATTGATAATAAACAATATAAATTATCTACTGTTAACAGACGAAAACTTAAAAAATATATCAAAAATAATAATGAAAAATATATCGTATTAGTACAAGATATATGGCTAAACCCTGAATCTTTCAAAATTACCAATATGACTATTAAAGAAATAAAAAAAAATCAAAAACTTAAAATAACATACTCTGACTTTAATCAAATTCAAGATAAATATCTTCCTAATCAAATAAATTTTAACATATTTAACATTAAAGATGAAAGAATAACAAAAATCTCTCTTAAATATTCAAAAATAACTTTAAACGAGCCATTAACTTTTCCTTTTAAAATACCAAAAAAATATACTAAAATGGAATAAATGTTATGCACCTTAAAATTTGATATTTAACAATTTATCTTATAAATATGAATGATATAGAAATATTATTAACACCGTGATTTATCACGGTGTATAAAAAACATATTCTTTTTTAGTAACCGTTTTAACGGTTTTTCTATAAAAGTATAAAACCAACATTATGAACAAATTCTATTTTACGCTATTGAATATTTCTTACGAGTGATAGATACAGTTTTAAAATTTTTTAACCATTACTAATTTAAATGACATTATTTTTTAAATATAAACTAAATTTTTATATCATAGGACTGGTTCTTATACTTATAACTACTATTACTTTTGCACAAACCAAAGAAAAATTAGAAGAAAAGAGAAAAGAAATTAAAAAAGAAATTTCTTATACAAACAAATTAATTGCTGAAACACAACAAAACACAAAAGCAACTCTTAATAAACTTATTATCCTAAATAATAAAATAAGCAAAAGAAAAGAACTGATAAATACTATTAATCTTGAAATACAATATATTGATAAAATAATAAAATCTAATAATGATAGTATAAAAATACTTACAAAAGAGCTTAAAATTCTTAAAGATGAATATGCTAAAATGATTTATTCTGCATATAAAAACAGAAACTCATATAGTCGCCTGATGTTTATCTTTGCCTCCAAAGATTTTAACCAAGCTTACCATAGAATTCAATATATGCAACAATATAGCTCTTATAGAAAAAAACAAGCAGAATTAATACAGGATACAAAACAACTTTTAAATTTAAAGATACAACAATTAGAATCAGAAAAAAACAAGAAAGAATTTTTATTAAGCAACCAAAAAAATGAAAAATCTTTACTTGTTAAGGGAAAAGAAGAAAAAAATTCTACTATAATAAAACTACAGAAAAAAGAAAAACAGTTGCGAAAAACTCTAAGAGCAAAAGAATCTGCTGCAAAAAAATTAAAAAAAGCTATAGAAGCAATTATAGCCGAAGAAATAAGAAAAGCAGCAGAATCAAGAAAAAATAAACCATCATCTAATATGTTTGCTTTAACACCCGAAGAATTAGCATTATCAGAAACATTCTCAAATAATAAAGGCAAATTACCATGGCCTTTGCTAAGAGGTATTGTATCAAGCACTTTTGGCGTGCATCAGCACCATGTATTAAAAGGTATTAAAATTAAAAACAATGGCATTGATATCATCACTACCAAAGGTTCAAAAATCAGAACTGTCTTTGAAGGAAAAGTTACAGCCGTAATATCTATACCCGGAGTTAATGGAAAAACTGTTATTATAAGCCATGGAGAATACCTTACTGTGTATTCAAATCTTGCCGAAGTATACGTTAAAAAAGAAGATAAAGTAAAAACAAAACAAAATATCGGACTTGTTTATACTGATACTGAAAATGCTAAAACTATACTACAATTTCAGGTATGGAAAGGGAAAACTCTATTGAATCCTGCTTACTGGTTATCAGGTTCTAATTAGTGTCCGTTCATAATGTCGTCATCAGGCAGTTGCCTGATTGTTCATTTTTACTTCGCTATTCTTAATTCTATTGTTCAAATGTTCTATTGTTCGGTTTAACTATCTGCCACAACTTATTGAGAAGTTACATATAATAGTAATAAAATACTCAAAATATTAATCTATTTTAAATTAATTTATTTTGACCCAACCACCCGACAGGTCGCACAGCACCTGTTGGGTTTAAAACAGAATATTTTTTTATAAGAAATTTAAATATATACCCAACAGGAGTTACACAACCTGTCGGGTAAAGTTCAAAGTTCTATTGTTCAAATGCTCTATTCTGCTTTTACCATTTTCTTTGTCTCTATAAGCTTTCCATCAAAAACAATGCTGTAAGTGTAAA
>CAZZDX010000086.1:0-11298 GCA_964653185.1 uncultured Bacteroidales bacterium | reverse complement strand
ATACAAGTTATTAACAATCAATTGTTTATAACTTTACGAACAGACACTAATTAGCAATGTCAATAATAATAAAGCACAATAAATAAATGACTTTTAATTTACCTTGTAAATAGTTACAAAAATATTAAATTTTATATAATATTACTTAATTTTAGTATATTTGATTTTTTATTTTAAAAAATTATAATTTAAAAAATATGAAAAGAATAATTATAATTGTTTCTTGTATATTATTGAGTTGTTCAATAAATTTAACATTTGCACAAAAAGAAACTACAAAGGAATTACAGCAATCTTCTAAGTTACCTGAAAATTTTAATGATGAGCCGCGTGGCAAAAACGGTATCCGTATAGTTTCTTATAATGTAGAAAATTTATTTGACATTTATAAAGATAGTATAGCGCATGACGAGGATTTTACACCTTCCGGAATAAATGCATGGACTTATAGTAAATATCATAAAAAATTATTACACATTTCTAAAGTTTTAATTAGTATTGGAGGGTGGGAACCACCTGCTATAATCGGTCTGTGTGAAATAGAAAACCAGTTTGTTTTAGAAGAATTAACTCAAAAAACTCCTTTGGAAAAATATCATTATAAAATTATTCACGAAGAATCACAGGATTATAGAGGTATTGATGTTGCCATGCTTTATAGACCTGAAAAATTTAAACCAATAACTCATAAAGTTATTCATATTTTTTATCCATTTGACACAATTTCAAAAGCAAGAGATATTTTATATGTAAAAGGCATTGTTCTTAATAAAGACACTTTACATATATTTATTAATCATTGGAAATCTAAATGGGGAGGTAATTTGGCAACAGCTCAAAAAAGAAATTATTCTGCAAAGGTCTTAAGACATAGTGTAGATTCTTTATTTGCAATAAATCCCTGGTCAAAAATTATTATTATGGGCGACTTTAATGATAGCCCTGAGGATGACTGTATGACTAAATTTTTAAATGCCAAGTCCGATACCACCGGCTTAAAACTGACAGATTTATATAATCTAATGTATGAAAAAGTTGGTGATTGGAAAATAGGGACTAATAAATTTCAAGGCAAATGGGCTATATTAGACCAATTTATAGTTTCCGCCGCTCTATTTAAAAATAAAAAAGGGTTAAGAATTACTCCATATAAAGCTAATATATTTGATGCTCCATTTTTATTGGTAAAAGACGAAAAATATTCAGGGACAAAACCTTTTAGAACACTTTTAGGTCCTAGATATGTAGGAGGTTTTAGCGACCATCTGTCTATATATATGGACATGATGTATTATAAATAATTAAATTTTAAACTTAAATTATTTATGTATTGAATTATTTTATTTAAATTCGTATTTTATTTTTTACTTTTGTCTTTCTTAATTTTATTTTTTTACTTTTGTCTTTTATCTTGATATATGTCTCTTTCTTTAATTATAACATTAATTGTAATAGGACTAATCCTTTTATTACTTGAGATACTGGTTATTCCCGGAACAGGAATTGCTGGGATTTTAGGATTTGCAATGGTGTTCTTTGCAATATATAAATCTTACAAAGATTATGGTAATACAACAGGACATTATATTCTTGCAGCCACTATTGTTATTACATTTGCTGTATTATATTTCTCTTTTAAATCAAAAACATGGGAAAATACAATGCTAAAATCTTCTATTAACAGTAAAGTAAATATTATTGATAAAAATTTGGTTAAACAGGGAGATATTGGAAAGACAGTATCAAGATTAGCACCTTCGGGTAAAGCTATCATTAATGGAGTTCTTTATGAGGTCCATACAACAGGAAATTTTATTGACGAAAATTCAGAAATCATTGTGCTTAAAATAGAATCAAATAAAATAATTGTTAAACTTAAAAATTAATTAAAACTATGGGAACTATTATTGCTATTGGTATTGCCTGTATCTTTGGATTATGGCTATTACTTTATTTTATCCCTGTCGGGTTATGGTTTACAGCACTTGTATCAGGTGTTAAAATATCATTATTACAACTTATACTTATGCGATGGCGTAAAGTGCCACCAGCAATCATTGTAAATTCTATGATTGCTTCAACTAAAGCAGGGCTTACGTTAAACAGAAATGAATTAGAAGCTCATTATCTGGCTCAGGGACATGTAAGAGAAGTTGTTAATGCTCTAATCTCTGCGGATAAAGCTAATATTAACCTCGGCTTTCAAACTGCTACTGCTATTGACCTGGCAGGGAGAGATGTATTTGCAGCTGTCCAAAATTCAGTTACACCTAAAATTATTACTACACCTAAAATTACTGCTGTTGCCAAAGACGGCATTCAGCTGATTACTGTGGCAAGAGTTACTGTTCGCACAAGTATAAAACAACTCGTAGGCGGTGCAGGTGAAGAAACTATTATAGCAAGAGTAGGCGAAGGTATTGTCTCTGCTATCGGCTCATCAACATCACATAAAGAAGTCCTTGAAAATCCTGATTCTATCTCTAAATTAGTACTAAGCAGAGGACTGGATTCAGGAACTGCTTTTGAAATACTATCTATTGACATTGCTGATATTGATGTAGGTATAAATATTGGGGCACGTTTGCAAATGGATCAGGCAGAAGCAGATAAAAGAATAGCACAGGCAAATGCTGAAAAAAGAAGAGCTATGGCTGTTGCATTAGAGCAGGAAATGAAAGCTAAAGCACAGGAAGCAAGAGCTAATGTTATACAAGCTGAAACAAAAATACCGGAAGCTATTGCTTCTGCTTTTAATAAGGGCAATCTCGGTATAATGGACTATTATAGATATAAAAATATTCAGGCAGATACACAAATGCGGGAATCTATCTCAAAACCAACAGATACTGAAGATAAAAAGGAATAAAAAATTGTAGAAATCTGATAGGATTATAAAATAATTAGGAAAGATTTCAAATAATTAATTTTTCTCCTTTTTTGCAAATAAAAATAAAGAATTAAAAAATGCAAAAAAGGTAACACCTGCCTGCGACTCAATAGTGTCTTCTGTTAGCATTGACAGAATAGCTATTATAAAAAATACAAAATAAAAATAATCAAACATTCTTTTTGTAACAACAGGCGGATATATAAGAAAAAATATAAACCAGACAAATCCAATAAGTCCAAAGCCAACAAATATTGATAAATATTGATTATGTGAACGGAATTGATATTTTTTTTCTAAACAGGAATTCATTTTAGCATATTGTTCTTCAAAAGCTATGTTCATATCTCCTGTTCCAACTCCAAACCAAAAATTTTCGTTTATTATACCTGTTGATGCTTTCCAAAATTCAAGACGTTGAGCAACAGAATGTTTGCTCGGATTGCCATTATTTTTATAATTGTTATAATCCCATATTATTTCATAAATTCTTGTTTTTATGCTAAACTCATTCTGAAGATTTACATTTGGTATTCCTTTCTCAACAGAACTAATCTCTTTGTCTGTTAACTTGCTTATTCCATCAGCATCTTTACGCTCAGCTTTTGATGCTAAAAAACGAATTAATGTATATTTTAATTTCTGATTTTTTTTATCTTTACCATCAAAATCTATATTACTCCTTTTGTTCCATGCTTCTCTTAACTCTTTTTCTGAAACATATATCCAAACATAATTTCCATTTTCAAAAGAATAATTTGTAGTATCATTATAATACAAATTGCCATAAGGAGTATTTTTTTCAAGATTGCTAAAATCAACAGGATTTACTTTTATATTTTCTTTAATAACATTATTAACAAAAATAAAAATAGCAACGGATATTAATAAAGAGACAGATAATAAAGTTAATTTTATACTGATTTTAACTTGTCTTTTTAAAATAAAATAAATGATTAAGCAAATGGCAGTAACTATCAAAATAATAATCCCTGTTACAGAAGCAAGAATAAAAAACAAAAAGAATACTAACCAACATAAAGCCAACAAAAAAAAGATTTTATTTTTAGACGTATTGCTCTCATTTAAAATAAAATAAAGTAAAGTAAAAATGGCAATACAAATAAGCAAACTAAAACGAATATGAGATATAAAAACAGATATGTCTCTTATATCAATAAATTGATTTTTGATAAATATATAAGTGCTTACAAATGTTCCGCCAATTACTGCTGCTACAAACAGGAGCATTAATTGTTTAAATCTTTTTTTGTTCAAACATTCTGTTGTACACAAAATTAAAGGCAAGAGCAGTAAAGGTAGTTTTGTTCTAAGATCTTTAAAAGCATAAGAAAAATCATTGGTATAAATCAATCCTATGACATGTAGAATAAAGAAAGAACAAAGCACGAGAGCCGCTTTATTATGAAAAAACTTATGAATTTTTTCTTTAAAATGTCCTTCCCATAACCAATTGCCAACTAAGACAAACTGTGAAATACTCATTAAGAATTTAGATAATGGAAGGGCAACAATCATTAAGCATAAAGCAAAGAAATATATATTAAAATGATTTATTTTTTTTTGAGAAAACATTTTATAAAAGATACAATTTAATGATTGTTTTTGTTTCTTAAAAAATAACGGTTAAATAAATCAATTATTGTAAGAATTGTTATATGCTTTGTTTATATAGTTCCATTTTCTATCATTATAACAATTGCTTCTATATTTTTATCTTTTTTATTATGTATAGGGTCATATCCAGATTTAAGATTTGCTTTAAATATTCTGGCAATTGTTTGCCAGAAAACGGCTCTGACTTCTCCGCGATAATCTTCTATTAGTTCATAAGAGGTATTTTTTGTTTGTCTGTCAATAAGTTTCAAAAGTATCATTCCTTCAGTATATCTTAGTTTTAGTATATCATCTTTATATTCAGTTTTAATTTCTTTTTCTTTATTTTTCATAATAATTCTTCTTTCTCTTTCTGTAGAGGCATTAACAAGCAAGGCATTACATTCTTTAATGTTTTTTTCAACTATTTTAGCATAAGGATATACTTTTTTAACCTGAAAAACTAACTTACGAAATTTTTTTTCTTCTTTTTCACTTTTAAAAACTATAGGTGATAATATTCTAACTTCTGATAATTCCATAACAGGAACAGTATCATTATCAACAATATTGGCAAATGCGACTATCCCATTGATTTTTTGAGCATAGCCAAACTTGATAATTAAAGATAGAATTAATAATATGGTAAATGTTTTTTTCATTTTTTATTATTAAAGTCAATAATTATGCCAATAGGTTATAAAAGTGTATTTCTTAGAGTTTGTGAAAAGATAGAATATTTTAAGGGGACTTCTATTAATTCATTTCTTTCAAGAAATAAATATAATGAATAAGATGCGAGACATAAATATTTTTTAATAGCCATAGCTATTAAAAAATATTTTGTCGAAGTCAGATTGTTTATTATATTTGTTCCCTTTGGGTTTTCAGAGTTTCCCATATACTTCTTCAGATTTTTTTGCATTATCCCGATAGTGCTTTAAAAATCTTCCTCGTCTATGGAAAACTCTGAAAATCTTGATGCGAATGAATTAATAGAAGTCCCCTTAAGCTACTTTTAGTTTTGTGATGCTTGTTGTTTTTAATTTTTTTTCAGCATAAGATTTAGTGATTTTAAGTTCTTTTATTTTATTATTTGAGGGCAGTTCAAACATAGCATCGGTCATAATTGCTTCGCAGATAGAACGTAATCCTCTTGCTCCTAATTTAAAATCAATAGCTTTGGTAGCAATAAAGTCAAATACATTATTATCAAAACTTAGTTTAATATTATCTAATTGAAAGAGTTTGATATATTGTTTTATGATAGAATTTTTTGGCTCTGTTAATATTTTTTTCAGGTCATTTTTATTAAGCAGGTTTAGATAAGATATTACAGGCAGTCGCCCTACGAGTTCAGGTATTAATCCATATTTTCTTAGATCTTGAGGTGCTGTATATTGCAAAAGATTATTTTTGTCAATTTTTTCTCTTTTTATATCATTATTATATCCTATTATATTAGTTTTTAGTCGGGAAGATATTTCTCTTTCAATACCACTAAAAGCTCCTCCACAGATAAAGAGTATATTTTGAGTGTTAATCTGTATCATTTTTTGTTCAGGATGTTTTCGTCCACCTTGGGGAGGCACATTGACAACAGCTCCTTCCAAAATTTTAAGCAATGCCTGTTGAACGCCTTCGCCTGATACATCTCTTGTTATTGAAGTGCTTTCACTTTTGCGTGATATTTTATCAATTTCATCAATAAACACAATGCCTTTTTCGGCGGCATCTACATCATAATCAGCTACTTGTAATAATCTTACAAGTATATTTTCAACATCTTCTCCTACATAGCCAGCTTCGGTAAGTGTGGTTGCATCAGCTATACAAAACGGGACATCTAACATTTTAGCTATTGTTCGTGCCATTAATGTTTTGCCTGTTCCTGTCTCTCCTATAAGTATGATATTTGATTTCTCTATTTCTACTTGGTCGTCAGTTTTTTTATAAAGAGAATTTATTCTTTTATAATGATTATATACAGAGACGGCTATAATTTTTTTTGCATTATCTTGTCCGATTACATATTGGTCAAGGTGGTTTTTTATTTCAACAGGTTTTGGTAGCTTTATATAAGAATATTTTTTATTTTTTTTTTGATATAAAATTTCTTGTTTTATAATGTTGTTGGCTTGTTCAATACATTTATCGCAGATGTTTGCAGATGGTCCTGTAAACAGTATATTAACATTATCTCTGGTCTTTCCACAAAAGGAACATTTATCATTATTTTTTTTCATCTGTTCATATTTTTGTGTAATATAATTTATAATTTATTGCCTGTCATACCTGCAAGGTTTCAAAATCAGCACAAGTTTTGTTTTCGGCTTTGACTTCGGCGTGAACTCATCCGAACGCTCAACACAAGTGGCTTCGCCATTTACCCCGTGAACTGTTACGTTTTTTTATTTATTTTTACCAATTGTTTTTTTACCTTTTACAAGGACTTCATCTACCATTCCATATTTTTTTGCTTCTTCTGCTGTCATCCAAAAGTCCCTGTCAGAGTCCTTCCATACTTTTTTGTAAGGTTGTTTGGTATGAAAGGCAATAATTTCGTATAGTTCTTTTTTTACTTTTTGTATTTCCCGTGCAGTAATTTCTATATCAGATGCTTGTCCTTCCACACCTCCCATAGGTTGATGTATTAATAATCTGGAATGTTTTAGGGCAGAGCGTCTGCCTTTATCTCCCGCACATAATATTATAGCAGCCATAGAAGCAGCTGTTCCTGTGCAGATAGTTGAGATAGAAGGAGATATATACTGCATTGTATCATAAATTCCAAGTCCTGCATATACAGAGCCACCTGGTGAATTGATATATATTTGAATACCTTTTTTAGCATCTGTTGATTCAAGAAATAATAATTGTGCCTGAATGATATTTGCCACATAGTCGTCAATAGGAACGCCAAGGAAGATAATTCTATCCATCATAAGACGGGAAAAGACATCCATTGTTGCAATATTTAATTGACGTTCCTCAATAATAGTAGGTGATATATAACTGTTATTATATATTTTTTTATATTCAGCAGAATATTTATCAAGAGTTATACTGCTGATGCCCCTGTCTTTTATTGCATATTTTTTAAATTCATCTTTATTCATAATAAAAATTTTATATTGTTAATATTTTTTAATTAAAATTAGCAAGCTATTTTTTGTTGTTAGAGTTGTAATTATTCATCTGTGAATTAATAAAAACAATAATCATTTTTTGTGAATAAAACAGATTAGTACAAAAAGTGAATTTACTTTAAACACACAAAACAATATAATAAATTTATGCTTTATCATTTAATGATTACTAATTTATCAGAAGCAATAGTATTTTTGTTTACTATTATTTTATAAGAATAGATTCCTTGGGATAGATTTTTTGCAGATAAAATATTTTTGCCTTGTTTTAACTTATAACTTGCTATTTTATTTCCTGATAAACTAAATATTTCAAAATAAGTTTCCTGTTTATTATCAGAGTTAAATATAACATTTATTTTATCTTTTCCAGGGTTGGGATATATCTTAATTTCATTATTTGTAAATAAATCTTTTATGGAACTTCCTGTATCAACTTCAATTAAAGCAGTAAACTGGGGATTTCTTCCATTAGTTCCGTCAAAATTTAATATTTTAGTATAAGTATTGGTAGTAATATCATATTTAAAAAATGTTCCATTATCATTTGTTCCGCCTTGGGTTGTCATTCCATAAAGTTTTCCATCTGATGCCTGCATTAAACTTCCCCGTGGATATTTTCCTGTACTGGCAGAATCAAATTCCAGTTTTTTAGTATAAGTATCAGTGCCAAGGTCATATTCAAATAATACTCCATTATCATTTGTTCCGCCTTGGTTTGTCATACCATAAAGTTTTCCATTTGATGCCTGTATTAAATTACCTTCCGGATAGCTTCCCGTATTGGTTCCATCAAAATCTATTTTTTTAGTATAAGTATCATTGTCAATATTATATTCAAATAATACTCCATTATAATTTGCTCCACCCTGATATGTCATACCATAAAGTTTTCCGTTTACCTGTATTAGACTTCCTTCTGGATAATTTCCTGTATTGAGTCCATCAAAGTCCATTTTTTTAGTATAAGTATTAGTATTAGGGTCATATTCAAATAATACTCCATTATTATTTGCTCCACCCCAATATGTCATGCCATAAAGTTTCCCGTTTGCCTGTATTAAACTTCCTTGTGGACAACCTCCTGTATTAGTTCCATCAAAGTCCATTTTTTTTGTATAAGTATCAGTGCCAAGGTCATATTCAAATAATACTCCCTCATAATTTATTCCGCCATCAGGTGTCATACCATAAAGTTTTCCATTTAATGCCTGCATTAAACTTCCATAAGAATGACCACTCAATGAATTAAAATCAAATTTTTTGGCATAAGTACTATTACCGGGGTCATATTCAAATAATACTCCATAATTATTTGTTCCTCCAAAAGGTGCCATGGCATAAAGTTTATTGTTTGATGCCTGCATTAAACTTCCATTAGGACATCCTCCTATGTTACTACTAGCAGAGTCAAAGTCAAGTTTTTTGGTATAAATGCTGGTGCTAAGGTCATATTCAAATAATACTCCATCATCATTTGCTCCACCACCAGCTGTCATACCATAAAGTTTATGCTGAGCATAAGAGTTGTTAACAAATAAAATGCTTATTATAAATAATAAAGCAAAAAACAAATTTTTATTTTTCATAATTAGATAGTTTTAGGTTATTAAATTAAATATTTATTTTTTATCAGACATTTATATTTTAATCTGATTAATAATAATTTTTCTTTGTTCAATGGCTTCTTTGCATTCTAAATGGGTCTTGATAATAAATTTTTCAAGATTTATTTTTAGAGCATCTTCAACTGTTGCTTCACGACCAAATGCATCTTTTACTTTTTCATCCAACTCAGGGATTTCAATTAAGTGTTTATTTTTAACTTCTTTAGAAAAATATTGCAAAATCTGATGAACAAAAAAATCTGATTCAAGAAAATTTATTCCATCTTCAAAGTGTGAATATCTTTTATCCCGTGATGAAATCATAATACCCTTTAATTTTCTCATTAGGGCTTTAACAGCAGGTTCAAGAGATTCGTTTACTATTGGGTCACTAAGAAGATATTCGGAGATTTTCAATTCTCTTTGCTCAATAATCTTTGTATAAGTTGTATCAGAAATAAAAGGTGGCGGAGTAGGTGGTACCGGACCTTCTATTAAACACGGGTCTGCTGAATAAAAACAACAACAAAGATTTCTGGATGTAACAAACAGGTCTGCAATATTTGCTACGTCTCCTATATCAGAAGGAATTGGGTCTATTGACCTTAGCCAAACTTTATATTTTCTATTGAATATTGCATCCTCTCCTCCAATCCATCCTCCACCTTTTATATGACCGATAATAGATACCTGAGTATCGCTAATTGCCTGATAGTTATAATCGATAGGTGTGCCTTGTTGCTGTCCAATATAAGTTTGTGTAATTCCAGTGTGTACAGGGTCGCCTTTTGGGAAAGGAGGCGTTGGAGTAGTTCTTCTGTCAACGTACCATCCATTTGGAACAGTAAAAATTGTTGTTAGAGGTGTTTCTTCTGGCTTAAATCCGCTGTTAGCATGTTTTTCTACGGTAAATTCTGCAAATGACTCTTTGTAATTTAAAGGTGGCTCCTGTATTTCTACATCTTCGGGGAAATGTCCTGTATCTAAACGAGCTTCAACACTTATACCTTCCATAGTTTTGGGCCGTGCTGCAATAAGAAAAAATTCCTGTGTGCCTTCTATTGACCTTATACCTTGAACAAAAGTTCTTCTGTTTGTAGGTTGCAAGATATGAGGTCTTGGAAGCATTAAAAATAAAGCTCTGTTTGTTCCTAAATGATAAGCACTTAGTAGATTGTAAAGTTGCTGGATTTGTGTACTTGTTGACTGTTTTTCACTTCTTTCCTGTGAAGCATTAGCAGAAACAGTTTCTTTATCTTCTGTCGTGTTGCCCCATTTATGTGTAAGTCCTAACTCAGCTTTCCACGACGAATCTTTTCCTATACTACCCTTTCCGTCTATACCTGTACTTACTGTATTTGTATTGGTAAAAGAATTTGTAGTGGTTGTACCATTTTTTGAAGACGTAAGTAGTTCGCCGGATTCTGTAGCAGCTTGAATTAATTCTCTGTTTTGTGGCTCAAAAGCAATAATTTTGGGAAAATCTTCTATTTTCCATTCGCTTGCAGAGTTTGGAAATATTGCAACGTTAAGTAATGTCCCATAACAGCCAAAATAAGTTCCAAAAATTTCATCAAGACCAAGCTCAACAGGAGTATTGCCAAATTCTGTAAATCCCTCTTTAATTTCTCTATCAGTTGGCTGATAACCTGTAATGGAAACAGTTACTTTTAAATAAGTAATTTTCCCGGCACAAAACGGGACAGGCAATTCAGATTCTGGTGGTTCGTATGCTGAAATAGCTATTGAAGAACGCCATGGAAAAGGAAATTTTTTGTTACAAAAATTTGGGTCAAGCATATCTTTGCTTACACACATTAATTGCCAAGGTATATCTTTTGGCTGTGGTAAAGAATTATTATCAGTCATGATTTTTTGTCTTTATAATTTATTTTTTTGCAAATATAAGATTATTTTTTATTTTATTGTTAATGTTTTTCAAATTATAATTTTTAGCAAGCTATTTTTTGTTGTTAGAGTTTAATTTAACCTGAATAATTACTTCGTGAGATCGCTTCGCTAAGTTCATAAATTT
>CAZZDX010000085.1:2346-11446 GCA_964653185.1 uncultured Bacteroidales bacterium | reverse complement strand
TTGAACCTAAACTATTTACCGGCAAATCAGAAACAGGCAGAGCAATAGCTTTGATAAGTCCTGACTCGGAAAGGACATTCGCTACTTACTTAGGAGCTGCTGTAGAACTTTCTGACAAAGATATATACTCATCTATATTTGACGGATACAAATATTTTCATATTGAAGGATATTTAGTCCAAAATCATGCTTTGCTTAAAAAAGCAGTTGAAATGGCTAAAAAGAATAATATGATTGTATCACTTGACCTGGCAAGTTATAATGTTGTTGAAGAAAATTTTGAATTTTTGAAATCAATTATTAAAGATTATGTGGATATTGTCTTTGCCAACGAAGAAGAAGCAAAAGCATTTACAGGTAAAGAGCCGGAACATGCTGTTGATATTATATCTGAAAATTGTGAGATAGCAGTGGTAAAAATTGGTGAAAAAGGTTCTTTGATAAAACAAAAAGATAATTTTTGTAAAATAGGAATTATTCCTGTTAACAGTGTTGATACCACAGGTGCAGGCGATTTGTATGCATCAGGATTTATTTATGGACTGACAAAAGGATTTTCTTTAAATCAATGTGGAAAAATCGGCTCTGTTTTATCAGAAAAAGTAATTGGGGTTATTGGCTCTAAAATGGATGCTGACAAATGGATAAAGATTAATAATATAGTTAAAAATATATAGTGTCCGGTCAGCAGTCGGCAATCGGCAATCGGCAGTCAACAGTCGGCAATCAGCAGTCAGCAGTCAACAATCGGCAGTCAACAGTCAACAGTCGGCAGTCAACAATCAACAATCGGCAATCGGCAATCGGCAATCAACAGTCGGCAATAGCAATGCATTAATAATCAACAATATAAGATTTGTTTACTGGTTTAAGCATAATAAAAAATGATAAATTAATTTTTTATGCCAATTAGAAATTAATATATACCTTACAAAAGTACAGATAACATAAAAATTTTAGTCAGGATTAAAAAAATAATTATGAATGATAAAAGCAATGAATTAATTATACCAGAAGAAGTTATAATAAGTAAAATTTATCAAATAAGAGGTAAGAAAGTAATGTTATCAAATGATTTGGCAGAACTATATCAAGTTCCTACAAAAGCATTAAACCAGCAGGTTAAAAGAAATATTGGGCGTTTTCCTGAAAGATATATGTTTCAACTTACCTTAGATGAATACCATTCTTTAAGGTCACAAATTGTTACCTTAAAAAGAGGACAACACTCTAAGTATCCACCATACGCATTTACAGAGCATGGTATATTGATGTTATCCAGCATATTAAGAAGTGAAAGAGCAGAAAAGGTAAATATTTATATCATAGATGCTTTTGTTAAATTACAGGAAATATTATTTACTAACAAAGATATTTTATTAAAACTTGATAGAGCAGAAACTAAACTATCTGAACATGATAACAAGATAATGGTTATTTTTGAATACATAAAGCAATTTGAACAGGAAAAGCAACAAAAATTAGAACAACAGAATAGAAAACGTATAGGTTATAAGATAAAAGGAAAAAAATAATGTCCCACTTTCATTTGTCGTATAACCATTAGAAATTAATATAGACCTTCCAAAAGTACAGATAACATAAAAATTTTAGTCAGGATTATAAAAAATATTATCAGACGACTGCCTGTGATTTTTTTATTGGTTTTTTCATAATCTTTAAGTATTAATTCAGTTTTATTTTTATTTTAAAATTGTATGTTTTAAATAATATAATACCAAAAATATTAAGAATAGGATTACTGCTATTATCAAATTACTTTTTTGTCTTTTTTTTATGCCTTTAAGATAATTCATTATTTTATATAAAATTAAAATAAATCTCTTGTTGAGTACCTATCTTTTTCTTTTGATTTTTTAGAAGCACTTTTAAAAGTAGTTTTAAATGAAACAGGTGTTTTTATTAAGTTCCCTTCTAACAAATCCTCAACTGATATAATTTGAATTTTATCATAATTAGCCCCAAAAGTTTTTTCTGAATAATAACCTTGTCTTTTTGCTGTCTGTAACATTCCTGATGTTATTTGCTCTTTAAAACAAACAAAAGCACCAATTCCTGCTTTTTTATACTCAACTGTTTTTATGAAATGATTAACTTGTGTAATAGTTGCATTACCGCTTTTAACTTCAATTAAAACAGTTTCTTTTTTATTTGAAATATTAAAAGTTAAATATCCGTCAAAACCGATTTCGTTTTTTCTGGTGTTTAATACGCCATGTAACATTACTTCAATTATCCACTCCTCAAATTTTAACCTGCCATGCATTGTACCGGTGGCTAATTCTTTGGCTGAGGAAATATCTTTGGGGAAGCCAAATATTTCAAAATTATTTCTTATTTCTGCTCCATAAGTATCAATTAATCTTTTTGCAATCAATTTTACTGCTAAATGTGAAATATCTGCACCTATCCAGCTTCTATTTAATTTTTGTGCAACTGCTACTGTGGTGCCGCATCCACAGAAGAAATCTCCAATTAAATCGCCTTCATTTGAACTTACTTTGATTATTCGCTCTAACAATGTTTCTGGTTTTTGGGTAGGATAACCTAAACGCTCTTTGGCAGTTGGCTGCAAATGTTGAATTTCAAAAACATCGTGGCAAGGAACACCTATATTAGGTTTTGTTCTTTCAATGTATTTCCCTTGTTCGTCTTTTAATCTAACTAATTTCCCATCAATAATACCTCGCACAGTTTTTTCTATTGCTTCAGGTTTTGAATATTCTTGGTATTGAACATTGAATACATATTTGTCCGTTTTAGAATAAAAAAGAATTACATCGTGCATTCTTTGATAATTTCTTGCAGCATTTGACCATCTTTTATAATACCAGATTATCTCATTCTGAAAATTCTTTGCCCTAAATATCAAATCACAAACAATTTTTAAATAATGGCTCATTGTTGGATCACAGTGTAAATAAAAACTCCCGGTATCTTTTAGAAGTTTGTGCATATAAATAATTCTTATTGCCATTGTAGTTAAATAAGAAACTGCACTCTTTGAAATACCAATATTATCAAGTGCATTAAGATAACTATACAAGTTTAAATCTATACTATGTATTTCATTTAAAGTATCTAAATATGATACATTGCTCCATGTATCTGTAAATGCCTCTTTTTGTGCTTTCGTATCAGTTAAAGCTACACTTTCAAATAATATATTATAATTTCTTTTTGAGTTAAAAGGAGGGTCAATATATATAAGATCTATTAAACCAGTGGGATATTGGTTATGCATTTTTTTTAAAACATCTAAATTATCACCAAAATATAATTTTTTCATTTGTATCTTTTGTTGCCTTGAGGTTCTAAAGGTCTGTTAATAATAAAATTTAGGCAACAAAAAAGGGCGTGAACCTCAGCTTTATATTCTGCTAACTGAGGTTACCGCTAAGTACCCGTGCAGACAGAATTAGGCAAGAGGACACACCCTATGGATGAATCATCTTTACCATTTCTTCTGCACTTAAATATTAGCGGTATTTCAGTCAGTTAGAGAAATGTTAGCAACGCTATTTTTTGTTATGTTTTATATTTATGCCATATATTTTGATATTTTAATTTTCTCAGAATATTTTACTTTTTTATTCTCAAAATCATAGGTTTCTACAACCTTTATTTTTTGATTGTCTAAATATTGTTTTATTATTGAATAATCCATTTTATCCGCCATATTATAAATTAAAATTATTGTTATTATATAAGTTTTCTTTTTTTAAATAAATCATTTTTGTAACGACTTGAGCCTATCTATCAATTTTACAATCTCATCTGACCATACACAGTTAGCTAAACCAATGTTTTCAGAATATTGTGAAGGTAAGTGTCCTATTACAATTCCAATTAAATACGTCTTATTATATGAGTTACTACTTGTAAATACTGGACTTCCAGAGTTTCCGCCATATGAAAATGCATCAAGTAGAAATAAGTTATCAGTACTAGATATCCAAGCAACTGAACCACGTCTCACAAGTGGATTTGGAATAAAATCTGAGTATAACTTTGAATTATAAAAACCTAATTCAGTGCCAATTGAAAATGGGAATCCAACAAAAAATACATTTGTTCCTAATAGTACGTCCTTTTTAAATCTAATTAATGAATTCCCTAGACCAACAATAGGAGAAACATTTACTTCTGATGTATCATTATTCATATATATATGTGTTGAGTTCCCAATATTCAGTTTAAAAGCTGCAATATCCAATTCCTTGTTACATACAAAAGTAGAATCCTTTATTAATTTAAATTCATGTCTTAGTTTATTCTCAAATAATTCCCAACAGGTATTTCTAAAGCAAGCACGTTTTTTCCTTTTTTCCTTCAGGAAAGAAATCAAAGCAGTATCAGCAGGAACAGTAACATAAATACTACTATTTCTTAAGAGATGTTCAGCTGTTACAACAATAATTGGCTGGTCAGTATCATAACTCTGAAGTAAAAATCCAGTACCATGAGGTATATAATTATCACCAATTTTCTTTTCCAATAAAACAACACTATTGACTGCGTTTTCAGGAAAGTAAGAAGTTATCTGTGAAAATAATTGGTAACTAACCAATATTGAAAGCATTATCGTTAAAATATATTTCTTCATTTTTATATTGTTTCAGGTAAGCATGGCGTACAACTTGTTCATTTATGGAACAAAATTAATAAAAATTTTCATTCAACCACCTTAAATTTGATTATAAAAAAGCAAAAATTCTTATTAAATCTTATTTTTTATTTTTTTATTTTTTGTTAATTTTTTTTGATTTTTCTAAATGGATTTTCAATAGGTATCTTCACATTCTCTTTAATAATTGTTCTAAGTTCTTCATTTACAGTTTCATTTATAAATGAATGGTTAATCATATTTATAAGATCTTTTTTATCTTTTTTATCTTTTAACTGTAGGGCTATTAAAAAACAAATTCTGTTAAAATTTATTATTTCGTGAGTGTGATTTCTTGCAAATTCCATCAAGTCCTTCTTTTTTTCTTTAGGTTTTGACCCGTGGACTAATTTACTCCTTAAACTATATGCATCCTTGATTTTATTAAATACATCAACTGTATCAAAATCGAAAAAGGAAAGTAATTTAGCAACTCTCAATCTTATTTTGTAAGCAATTTCCATGTTGTCATTACTCAATAATGCTTCAATAGATGACATTGACGAAAGAATTTTATAAGCATTTACTTCCGACTTAAGAAGTGAATCATTGTAACGATGTAAAGCGAGGTCATATGAACTACCGCTTAAATAAGTATTGCATGAAATACCATTTAGGATAGATTTTAGTGATTTGGTAAACACACGAAATATTTCCGCTTCATCCTTTTTCAAATATAATTTATAAATACTTGTATCTTTATGTTCAACCTTCCCTTGCCAAAATTTGTCATAAGGTTGCTCTTTGCTTTCAGAAATTGCATATTCAAATATTGAAACCGGAGTAATAGATTGATAAACTACAAATACATTACTCGGTTTAAACAGACGAAAAACATTTAGCCAACTCTCAATTTCAAAAATTATTTTTTCAGGATATAAACCAATAGATGGTTGTCTATCTGCTAGTAGCGAAAAAGACAAAATTGCTGAAGAAAAAAGTCCTCTGCTCGTCATTTGTTCAAATTCACTTATGTGATAACTTTTTGGACTAACATCAGCAAGTTGTTTCTTTGTAGGTCTTCGTAAAAAAACTTTAGGAGTAACTTCAATTTCATCTGATTCAATATAAATGTTACCAAGCCACAAATCAATATTCCACTTAATTGGTTTATGACTTCGGTAGGTTTCATAGTCATTAATAAAAAGTTGAATATAATAGTCAATATTGGAATAGGTTATTTTTCCATTTGGAACTCCCTTTGCAATTAATCGTAATAATGAAGGTAAACCGATTCCCTTTACTGCCTCTTTGGAAACATTAAACTCATTTATAATTTCATTTGCAGCGTTTTTAAATTCAGATAAAATAAAAAGCTCATTATGAATGAAATTAACAAAATCCTCGTTTTTCCAATCATAAAAATCAAAATATTGAATTTTTTTCCAGTCATAACTAAATATTTCACTGTTAAAATCAATATTTTTTACAGGCAAATATTTATAGGGAATTTTTATCAATTTACCTTCGTTTTTAAATGCAATCGTTTTTTTAATTACCTTTTTACAAAGAGAGTGAATAGTTTTATATAATTGGTGGTTGTTCATTTTTCTGATTTTTATTTTCTTTAGGTATATAACCAATATGTATATATTTGTATGTTCATAAATTTTATTTTTTTTCCATTCGTTCTTCTAAATTTTACAGTATTATTTTTTTTCAATTGCGTCAAATTTCTTTTTACGTTCATTTTTAATTTGTTCTAATTGTTCTTTGGTAAATTCGAAATTTTCAATTGTTTGGTCGGAATGAAGTTTGTCCATAATCCACTTTTCAATTTCATACATTAAGTCCAAAATTTTCCCTTCGTTATCTTGTTGTCTGGTCAATGTTCCTTGAAGTCTATTTTCATTGTGTGGCTGATAGTTATTCCCACTATAAATAAATTCAGTTCTTTTGTTTCTTAGGTTATCTCTCATTAACGAATTTAATCGAATCATTTTTTGTGAAAGAAAATATCCGATATGTATTGTTTCGTTAAATATTTTGTGTCGTAATTCTCCAAGTTCTGTATCTAATTTGACAAATTCGTTAATATCAGTTTCCGCAGAAAAATTCCAACTACTTTGATATTTAAAATACATTGATTGAATTGTTTGACAACATTCTATTTTTTTGTCGATTGATTTTGTTCCAATGTGAGTAAGTAAATTTGTTCTTACATTATCATCTCTAAAAAAAAGTCTCATTTGGGTTTGTAATTTTTCAGATAAGTTACTTTCAAATTTAGAGAGTGATTTTTTCGAAGCTTCTTCTGCAATTGATTTAGTATAATATTTTAAATAAATCATCAGTATTGCTAATAAAACGATTAGTGCAATTGCCAAAAATAATTTTAAGTCTCCTTGTTGATCTTGTACTTTTTGAAGTGCTTCAAATATGTCTTTTATATCTACTTTCATTTTATCTCATATTGTGTACAACATGTTTATATACGGAACAAAATTAGCAAAAAAATTCTTATTAAATCTTATTTTTTCTCTTTTTATTTTTTGAATGGTATATCCTATTATTCATAGACCTACTTATTTTGATAAGCAAGTGTAAGTTTATTTATTTTTTTAAGTCATTAGTGTTAGATTAAAAAAATAAATAAAATTTCTCTTGCGAAACCCTTGCGTTGGGTATGCTTGTTTTTATCGGTCAGTCGCCTGAATTATACATAATTGTTCATAAATTTATTAAGGAAACATTTTTTCAGGGTTTAGTATATTGTTAGGGTCAAAGAGTTTTTTAATGTTTTTTTGTATTTCAATTAGTTTTTCAGAAAAAACAATATTTATGTATTGTTTTTGAGTATAACCTATTCCATGTTCTCCGGAAATAGTTCCTCCTAATTTTTTACATAATTCAAAAATTTCTTTTATGCCATATTTAAGTTTATTGTTCCAGTCATAGTCAGACATACCTTCTTTTATAATGTTTACGTGTAAGTTTCCGTCTCCTGCGTGTCCGTAGCAAATGGTCTTAAAGCCATATTTTTTTCCTGTTTTTTTAATTCCTTTCAGCAAAGCGGGTAGTTCTGCACGTGGCACAACAGTATCTTCTTCTTTGTATATTGAGTATGACTTGACTGCTTTTCCTACATTTGTTCGTATATACATTAAATTTTTTTTTTCTTTTTTATTATCAGCAAAGAGTATTTTATCGCAGTCAAAATTTTGCATTATTTTATATATTTTGTCTCTTTCTTTGTTTAGAATTTTTAAGTTGTTTCCATCAACTTCTATTAACAAATGTGCCTGAATATCATCTTTAACAGATATATTAACATCTTTAATATTTTTAATGGTCTCAATAATAGCATCACGTTCCATAAATTCCATTGCCGAAGGTGTTATTCCAGCTTTAAAGACCTCAGATACTGCTTTGCAGGATTCCTGGGCAGAATAAAAAGGCACGAGCATCATTAGGGAATGTTTGGGAAAAGGAATTAGTTTAAATACTATTTTAGTAATTATACCGAGAGTTCCTTCGCTGCCAATCATCAGTTGAGTTATGTTATATCCTGTTGAATTTTTTAATGTGTTAGCGCCTGTCCATACAATTTCGCCTGTTGGCAACACTATTTCAAGGTTTAGCACATAATCTTTTGTTACGCCATATTTAACAGCTTTAGGACCGCCTGAATTTTCAGCTATATTACCTCCTATAGAGCAATCTTCTTTACTTGCCGGGTCAGGCGGATAAAACAGCCCTTGTTTTATTACTTTTTGTTGAAATGTTTCTGTTATCACTCCCGGCTCAACAGTTGCCTGTAGATTTTTTTTATCAATATCAATTATCTTATTAAATCGTTCCATTGAGAGCAGAAAACCTTTACATACTGGTAATGCTCCGCCGCTAAGTCCTGTTCCAAGACCTCTTGGCGTTACAGGAATTAGTTCTTTGTTGCATAGTTTTAATATCTCTGATATTTCTTTTGGGGTCTTTGGTAATAAGACAACTTCAGGAAAGAATACAAGTTTCTCTGTTTCGTCGTGGGAATAGTTTTCAATTTTGTCTTTATTTGTTATAACATAGTCATTACCTATTATTTTTGTTACTTTTTCAATGATATCAGGTGTTATTTTATGGAATTTCATCAGAATTATTTGTTAGACACTAATTTCACTAATTTACACTAATGTTTGTTATTTGTTTGACACTAATTTCACTAATTTACACTAATGTTTGTTATTTGTTTGACACTAATTTCACTAATTTACACTAATGTTTATTATTTGTTTGACACTAATTTCACTAATTTACACTAATGTTTGTTATTTGTTTGACACTAATTTCACTAATTTACACTAATGTTTATTATTTGTTTGACACTAATTTCACTAATTTACACTAATGTTTATTATTTGTTAGACACTAATTTCACTAATTTACACTAATGTTTGTTATTTGTTTGACACTAATTTC
>CAZZDX010000085.1:0-2246 GCA_964653185.1 uncultured Bacteroidales bacterium | reverse complement strand
ATTTACACTAATGTTTGTTATTTGTTTGACACTAATTTCACTAATTTACACTAATTGTTAGACACTAATTTCACAAATTTACACTAATGTTTATTATTTATTAGACACTAATTTCACTAATTTACACTAATGTTTGTTATTTTTTTGACACTAATTTCACAAATTTTAAATATAAAATATATTCGTGCTAATTCGTGAAATTCGTGTCTATAATACTACTCTTTTATACATTAAACTGTCCTCTCCAAAGTTAACTAATAAGCCTAATTTCAATTTGGATGATGCAAGATAATTCAATATCTGTTTTATATGACTGCTTGTTAAGGTTTCTACTGCTTTTATTTCCAGAATTATTTTATCATATACTACAAAATCTGCAAAATAATTATGTGGCAAAATTATATCTTTATATTCAATTTTGTATTGTTTTTCCCTTGAGTATGGTATTCCTGCCTTTTGAAATTCATATTCCAAAGCATCTTTATAAATAATTTCACTATGTCCTTTACCAAGAATATTATATACCTCCATGCAAATACCAATAATTTTGTATGATTCTTCCTTATATATCAGTTTATCATTCATTTTTTTATTAGTGTTAATTAGTGCAATTAGTGTTAATTAGTACAATTAGTGTTAATTAGTGCAATTAGTGTCTATTATATGTTTGAGTTATTTTTCTTTGTCATGGTCTGCCTGGAATTTAAATCCTAAACGTTTACCTGTTTTAATTTTCATATTAAGAATATTTAATGTCATTTCATTAACAGATACCTCTTTAACATCGTCATAAGAAGGTGTTAAAAGGTCAAAACCGAGACAGTATAGTATAGCTGATTCAATAATTTTTTTTATATCATCTTTGTTAATAGTTTTATTTATAAAGTCATTATACAGGAATCCTATCTGTCTTTT
Source organism: uncultured Bacteroidales bacterium (assembly GCA_964653185.1). Classification (GTDB taxonomy): domain Bacteria; phylum Bacteroidota; class Bacteroidia; order Bacteroidales; family CAZZDX01; genus CAZZDX01. Next base: position 1,331 of record CAZZDX010000085.1, on the reverse strand, counting down.
TCCTTCTACAAAGTAGTGAAATTCTTTATTAACAAATATTCTTGCTACAAGATATCCGACATCGTCAGGTCTGTTGTATTTAAAGGAGTCGGATAAAAAGTTATAGATATGTATAATTCCGCAGTATGAGCGTAAAGGGTCTTCTTTAACATAAGCAGTTTTCATTATTTCGTGATGTTTTGAAAATTCAAATACGTTTGAGTGCATAGTCATTATTAATAGGTCACCTGCTATTTTTATTTCTGCTGCAAATTCTCCTCTGTCTTTATATTTAATTGCTATTTTATTATTTTTTTCAGAGATTTTTTCTTTTATATTTAATATAATTTGTTTTGAAATATCTTTTACATCTTGGAATGTATCATAAGTATTTTTATATACTATCTGTTTTATTCCTGATTTTTCTGCAATTCTTTGTGAAATCAAATCTTCATTTTTTTGTTTTTTCATAATTTTAAAAAATATTTAAAGTTAAATTTATAACCGTTGTATAGTTTATAATTGATACAAATTTAAAATAAATAATTATATTTTTATAAATTTTTTTACTATTTGATTATGATATTGATCAGTAATTTTTAATATATACATATTAGTTTTTATATTATTTAAAGGTATTGAGTAATGTATATATTTTGATGTATTATTGATTTGTTTTTTTATTAATACTTGCCCTGACAAAGATAGGATTTGGATATTTATTTTTGATTTTTTGTTTAATTCAAGGTATATATTTAGCTCATCTTTTGCAGGATTTTGGATTATTAACCTAATTTCTTTTTTATTTATATCATCAATTATGGCTGGTGTTTGTTCTATTTTCAGATTTAATGTTACGGGAATATGATCAGACATTCCATAGAGTGCATCTGCAATATTTGATGGCACACTGTTATTTGTCGGATTGTTTATAGTTTGATTAAGTCGTTGCCCGTCTTGTCCTAATGCTTTATATGTATCTGCAATATATTTAACTTTATCCGTTCCATTTAAGATATTATTTGAAATAAGTATAAAATCAAATCTATCATCCATTCCTCCTGATGAAGCACATCCTGATGTTGTATGTGTTGATTGCGTATGATAGCTGGAATAAGAAGAATTATCATGCCATGAGCCAATCTTGTTTATCGGGTCATTAAAGCAAATTTGAGGATTAGAAAAATTTATTAAATTTTGAAAAGCATTTTCAGAACTGTTATAAACATTTAGGTCTCCCATAAAAAAATAATTTCCCGGAATATTAATACTGTCAAGATAATTCATAAGCATATTAGTAGCATTAGCTCTTTCATTTTCATCTGCATTCAATTTAGCAATACGACCATTCT
>CAZZDX010000084.1:0-11457 GCA_964653185.1 uncultured Bacteroidales bacterium | reverse complement strand
ATAAGCACTGAAAGGGTGTCCTCAAAATAAAGCAGCTATGGGACAATCATTATGAGATTACGCCCTTTCAGGGCTGAATAAGGATTATCATATTTATATTCGCAGGGCTACACCATGCGTTGATATATCCCGCCCTTTCAGGGCTGAACATTAAAAAATTATCTTGCATAGCATATCAAAAATAAATTTACTAATTTTAGATATTTTACAAAAAACTTATTTATATTTGTATTCTCATCTTATTATTTTATTAAAAAAAATGTTTAACATTTCAATAAATTCAATGTAACCCTAAAATATTAAAATCATGAAAAAAATTATTATTATAACAAGTGTTTTTCTGCTTATATCACCATTTAAATTAGTAAAAGGACAAGCAGCAGGTAATGTAAAATACAACGAAACCATTCGGTATCAAAAACAGAATAAAAGTCCAATAACAGATGCCGTATTCACCAATGATGCAGTAATGATATTTGAGGTAAATGCTTTAAAAAATGTAAAAGCAGATTCTTATGTAGCTATATTCAATATCACACAACTGGGTGAAACAGCGGAATCTGTTGACAGCATACTCAATATAAGGTATAATAAGTTTGTCTCTGAAGCAATAAAAGAAAGTATTGTTGCTGATGACATTTTTTTGGATATGATTTCCCTTGTTCCGGTTTACGAATATGAAGTGGAAAAAAAATTGTTCAGTAAAACTTACAATGAAGTGCCAAAAGGATTTGAATTACAAAAAAACCTTCACATCCGTTTTACAAAAGGAAAAATACTTGATAAAATAGTAACAATAGCAGCAAAAAATGAAATTTATGACCTTGTAAAAGTTGAATACATTGCAAAAGAAGTGGAAAGCGTTTATGATGAATTAAGAGATAAATCTGTTAAATTATTAACCAAAAAACTAACATCTTTTAATAAACTTGGGATTAAACTTGACACGGTTTACCATATAATATCTGAAAAATCCACTATTACTTATCCTATTTCCAGATATTCAAGTTATCAGGCATTTAGCCGTTCTTCAATAGATGCTATCGAAAAGAAAAGAATTAAAAGCAAAAAATCTGACAAAAACGAGACACTTGTTACATCTTATCCTCAAACAGTGAAACAAGTCAGGGAATCCAATACATTATATTATAATCAAATTCCGTATGACAATTATGACATTGTAATCAATCCTGAGATACTTGAACCGGAAATTCAGTTTTCATACAACTTAAAAATCAAATATATCATTAAAAAACCAGACAAAAAAATAGAAAAACACTTTTTGCATTTAACACCTGAAGGAAACTTAAAAACATTGGATGTTAAATAGAAAAATAATATCCAATATTTGATTAACTAATTTTTTAAAAAAAGGAAGCAATATGAAATACAAAGTGCATCGTTTGGAAATTAAAATGGAAAAAGATCAGAAGAAATTAGAGCAATTTTTGAATAATTTGGAAGGAGAAATCATATCAATAATTCCAAATATTACAAAAAACATCTTTATTTCAAATTTATGGGCTTACTGATAAAATTGATTTTCTGCTTATTGTCGAAAAAATAAAATAAATGTATATTATAACCTGCAATTTAAACTGGATAAATTCAAGACAGATAAAACTTTAATTTATTTGATTTTATATCGGTTGTTTCGGCTTCGCTCAACAACCTTTTTTCCTCTGTTTTGTCCAACAATTTTTTTTCCTTGGCTTCGCTCAACAACCTTTTTTCCTCTGTTTTGTCCAACATTTTTTTCCTTTCTGCTTCGCTTCCTGAGCGGAGCCGAAGGAAGCGGAGCATTACTAAAATGAGTTTCGTTTTTACATTCCGCATATTCATGTAGCTTTTCATACTTTCCTTCAATCAGAGTTTTTTTCTTTTCTCTGCTCCATCCCTGCACTTGTTTTTCTCTGTAAAATGCTTTGTCAATTCGCTCGTATTCTTCAAAATAAACCAATGTTACAGGCAAACGTTTTTTAGTATAATTTGCTCCTTCACCGTTTTGGTGCTGACAAAGTCGTCTTTCCAAATCTTTGGTGCTTCCCGTATAATAACTTCCATCTGCACATTCCAATATATACATATATCCATTCATCTTTTATTTTTTACTTCTAATGTTGTGTATCCAAAAATTAACTTTATACAAATTGAGTCAGCAACTTTTTTATTCAAGTTTTAGTTCCACTCCTTGCATAAGGAGCAACTCTTTGACTGGCAAAGTCCTTTTTTAAAAACTTATAATAAGCAACAATAGCAATCATTGCCGCATTGTCAGTGCAATATTCATTTTTGGGAATAAACACATTCCAGCCAAGCTGTTTTTGTGCTTTAAGCAATGAATCTCTAAGAAAACTATTAGCAGATACACCTCCTGCAATTGCTATTTCTTTTATGCCTGTGTGTAAAGATGCTTTCTTTAATTTCTCCATTAAAATTAAAACAATAACTCTTTGTATTGAAGCACATAAATCATATTTATTTTCCTGAATATAATTTGAATTTTCTTTTAGTTGGTCTCTTAAAAAATATAAAAAAGATGTCTTCAGACCACTAAAACTAAAATTCAGCCCTTTTATGTTTGGTTTGGAAAATTTAAAAGCATCAGCATTGCCTTTTTTTGCATAATTGTCTATTACAGGTCCGCCTGGATAAGGAAGTTCCATTATTTTTGCACACTTATCAAATGTCTCACCGGCAGCATCATCTATTGTCTTGCCAATAATTTCCATATCAAAATAACCTTTTACTATATTTATTTGTGTATTTCCGCCTGATACTGTTAAGCATAAAAACGGAAATAAAGGCGTAACAGAACTTGCACCTTGTTCCTGAATAAAATGTGCTAGAATATGAGCTTGTAAATGGTCCACTTCTATCAATGGAATGCTTAATCCCAAAGCAAATGCTTTGGCAAATGAGACGCCTACCAGCAAAGAACCTAACAATCCCGGTCCTCTCGTAAAAGCGACAGCATTTAATTGTTTTTTATTTATCTTTGCTATTTTTAATGCTCTTTCAACAACAGGCACAATATTTTGCTGATGAGCCCTTGAAGCAAGTTCAGGCACAACGCCACCATAAAATTTATGAACCTGCTGACTGGAAACTACACTGGCAAGAATTTTGTTGTCTTTTATTATTGCAGCACAAGTATCATCACACGACGACTCAATAGATAAAATATAAATGCTCATTACAGAAATTTTAAATACTATTTATAAAAATTTAAAGTTTAAGGATATACAATAATTTGGTATTTTTTATTTTACACTTTTAAAAACTCTTTCAAAAAAATTTAATCATTAAAAAATGTAAATTGCTTTTTACCTTTTTTTTGATAGTTACAAAAAATTCAAAGATATTAAAAAAATATACAAAATATTACTTTTTATTCTGTTAGCAATTATTGTCTTACTAACAGGAGCTTATTTTTCTTTGAAAATCAGTGCAGTCCAAACTTACCTTTCACAGAAAGCAGCATCTTATTTATCAAAAAAATTAAATACAGAAGTAAAAGTTGGAGCAGTAGGCATAACCTATTCATTAGATGGAATAGACGGTATACTTAAAAATGTATCTGTCAATGATTTACACAAAAACACACTAATAAGTATTAAAAAAATCACTTTTAATATAAAAAAAATATCTGTTAAAAAAAATATAGTAGATATTAACAAATTAAAACTAAATAATGCTGTTATAAATCTAAAAAAATATAAAAATGAAAAATCTTTTAATTTTCAGTTCCTTACTGATTATTTTAGTTCACAAGATACAAGCACAACAAATAAAAAATGGAAAATAACACTAAAAACTTTAAACATTGTCAATTCCAATTTGGTTTATAAAGACCAAAATAAACTTTTGAAAAATAAAGGAATTGATTTTAACAATATCAATATATCAAAATTTAACTTAAAGATAAAAAATGTTCTTGTAAACAATGATTTTATATCAGCCAATATTAAGGAGCTGTCTTTTAAAGAACATAAAGGTTTTGTTTTAAACAAATTTAATACAAAAGCTAAAATAACACCTGAAAAAATTACAATTGAAGATTTTAATATAAACACTCCTTTAACAAATTTTGCCCTTGACTTAACCCTTGACTACCAAAATTTTGATGCCTTTAATGATTTTATAAATAAAGTGCATTTTGTTTCAAAAATAAAATCTGCAAATATAAACTCTAAAGATATTGCATATTTTTTGCCTGACATTTATGAAATGAACAACACAATCGCCGTATCAGGAGAGATAAAAGGGAAAATAAATAACCTAAAAGCAAGAAACTTTAAACTTATTTTTGGAAACTCCACACAATTAATTGGGGACTTTAATTTTACAGGATTACCTGATATTGAAGAAACATTTATGCATCTGAATATTAAAAAATTTATTACAACACAACAGGATATAAAATCTATTACTCTGCCTTGTGATAATAACATTGAAAAACACATAAACATACCAGACAACTTTGCAATGCTCAAAAATATCAAAATAAACGGCTTTTTAACAGGTTTTTATAATGACTTTGTCTCTTATGGCGACTTTTATACAAACATTGGCAAAATATCTACTGATATTGCTCTGAAAAGAAATCCTAAAAATCCTAACTATAATGCTATTAAATATAAAGGGAAAATAAATACTGATAACTTTGACATAGGCAAACTCCTTGCTTCAGAAAATATACTCGGGAAAATAAGCTTAGATGCTATTGTATCAGGCAAAGGATTGACAAAAAATACTGTTGATATTGACCTAAACGGAACAATAATCTCAATAGATCTTAATAATTATACCTACAATAATATCAAAATTAAAGGCAATTTGGCTCATAATAAATTTGATGGACAAATAAATGTTAATGATGAAAATATAAAAATGAATACTGTTGGAACTGTTGATTATAGTAAAGATATACCTGCTTTTAACATCTATTCTGTTATTAATAATGCTAATCTTAATAAACTAAATCTTTTAAAAAAGGACTCTATCTCCGAGTTATCTACTTCTTTAACTTTTAACTTTAGAGGTAATAAAATTGATAACTTACAGGGAACCATTAAAATAGACAGCATTACATACAAACAAGATAAAGAAACATATAATTTTAAAGAATTACTCCTGTCCAATACTATCAATGAATCAAACTATAAAACCCTTAAATTAAAATCTGACTATGTTGATGCTGATATTGATGGGAATTTTATGCTTACAGATTTTAAATTAATACTCTGTAAATTGCTCAATGAATATTTTCCATCTCTTAATAAAAATAATGCTTTTGCTTATGATTCAACAAAGATAAAATCTCTAAAAATTAATTATGATATTAACTTAAAAAATACAATATCAATAAGTAAATTATTACTGCCACAATTAAAAATAGCTCCAAATTCTAATATTAAAGGAACATATAATTCTGTTACTAACTTATTAACTATAAATGGAAACTTTTCAGATATTGAATTTGCCGGGAATAAATTTAAAAATTGCTATATTAATGGGAAGACAATTCAAAATGCCTTGTCTTTAAATATAGGATGTAAATGCCTGCCTCTCTCTGACAGTATTATTATTGATAATGTTGAACTAAAAACAATTATATATAATGACAGTATTGCTTATAACTTGGTATGGAACAACAATAAGCAAATTCATAACAACAGCGGAGATATTAAAGGATTTGCATCTTTTATTGAAAATTCTAAAATAAAACTTAAATTATTAGATTCAAAAATTGTGTTTAACGATTCTGTATGGCTCGTTAGCAAAAATAATTATATCATATTAGATACTTCATCAGTTTTTATAAATAATTTAGCTTTTATCAGTTCAACCCAACAAATAAAAATTGATGGAATTGCCTCAAAACCCAATAACAAAGCTAATAAAATGAATATAAGTTTTAACAATTTTAACCTCTCGGTTTTTGATATTTTAACAAATAAAAGAGATTATGATTTTGATGGCATCTTAAATGGTAATCTTACTCTTATGGATTTATACAACTCTCCATACTTCATCTCTGATTTAAAAATATATGACATTGGATTTAATGAGACAAAACTTGGAGATGCTGTAATACAAAGCTCGTGGGATAATAACAAAAAAGCTATATCCGTTGATGTAAATGTTATATATACAGGCAATATAGGAAACAACAAACCTGTAGCTGTAAAAGGATTTTACTACCCTTATAAAGATAATAACAACTTTGATTTTGATGTTGCTATAAAAAACTTAAGAGTAAAGACATTTGCTAAATATCTTACCGATTTTACCTCTGACTTTAGAGGTATTGCTACAGGAAATTTAAAACTCACCGGCTCACCTGCTCATATTGATCTTAATGGTAAGGTTAAATTGTTAAAAGCATATATCAAAATTGACTATCTAAATACTGTATATACATTTGCTCATGAAATAGATGTTAAAAAAAATTGCTTTAGTTTTGATAATCTTATTGTAAACGACAAATATGGTAATACTGCTATATGCAATGGAAAAATCAATCATAACAACTTCAGGCAATGGAATATTGACTTAAACTTTAGACCTGATAAGTTATTATGCCTTAATACAAACATATCCCAAAATGAGATGTTCTATGGAAAAGCTTTTGCTTCCGGATTTGCCAGAATATATGGACCTGCTGACAATATAAAAATGGATATATCTGCCAAAACAGAAAAGGGAACTAAAATATTTATTCCTCTGGCATATACAGAAGAGGTCTCTGAAAACAATTTCGTAACATTTGTCAGTAAAGATACTGCTAAAATAAAACCAACCTATGATACTAAATCATCTAACATAGGACTAAATATGGATATTGAAGTTACACCTGAAGCCAAAACTCAAATAATTTTTGATTCCAAAATAGGCGATATAATAAAAGCCAAAGGCAATGGTAATCTTAAATTTGAAATTAATACTCATGGCGACTTTACTATGTTTGGCGACTATGTTATTGAACAGGGAGATTATCTGTTCACTCTTAAAAATATTATAAACAAACATTTTGAAGTAGAAAAAGGCGGATTAATATCATGGAACGGAAATCCTTATGACGCTACTATAAATCTAAATGCTGTATATAATCTGCAGACATCTTTAAGCAATATTCTTGAAGACACTTCAGAAATTTACAAAAAACGAATTCCTGTCCAGTGTAAATTTAATATGAAAAATAAATTAATGAACCCTGATATAACATTTGATATAGACCTTCCAAATTCAGACCAGGATACTAAAGAAAAACTAAAAAATGCTCTGTATCTAAATGATAAAGACGTTAATCAACAGAAGATGAATAAACAAATATTTGCTCTGCTTATGCTTAACAGATTCGTAAAAGAAAAACAATCAGGTGGTATTGGTAGTGATGAATATGCAAGTGTAGGCACAACAAGTTCAAGCGAACTATTCTCCAACCAGATGAGCAACTGGCTATCACAAATAAGCAATGACTTTGATGTTGGTGTTAATTATCGCCCTGGCGATGAAATTTCTGACAAAGAAGTGCAAGTAGCTCTTTCTACCCAGCTGTTCAATGACAGAATTTTTATAAATGGAAATGTTGAAAATTCAAGCAATCAAAATACAAGTAATATTGTCGGAGATGTTAATGTTGAATATAAAATAACAAAACAAGGAAAATTTAGAATTAAAGCTTTTAATAAAGCAAACAATAATAATGATTTAATAAACATAAATGCACCTTATACTCAGGGTGTAGGTATATTCTATCACAAGGACTTTAATAACTTAAAAGACCTGTTTAGAAAAAAAAAATAAACTGACTTTTTATACTCTTGACCAGTCAACAGTCGGCAGTCAACAATTTCGATAAATACAGTTGAAAATTCCGATAAAAATCGAAAAAATGTTCCATCGGCACAACAACAATGCAATAATAATCAACAACATAAATTTTATTTAAAATGACATTTTACAGTTGCCTCGACACTATTACAAAATGAATAGATTGTTTTTTTTCTAAGTCCTAACTGACAATACGATATATAAAAACCGTTTGATTCCTGTTGTTGGGATTTAATTTATGCATCACTCTATCAATAAATCCTGATTTTATCTTTGTTTCAAATTTTAAATCAAGAGACAAGGCATTTTTGGTATTTTTTATTCGTTTTTTAATGTTTTCTTCTCCAAAAAAGAGTATAAATCTATGAGCATTTGAACATTGTTTGTTTTTTTTAATAATAAAATCATCAACAGGACTTTTTTTAGACACATCATAATATTTTACCCATTGTTTAATGTAATATCTCGGAGGCATTTTAGCACTGCCATTATTTGAATCTTCTAATAATAGATATTCAATATTTTTATATTTAGAAAGATAAACCATTGCTTCAACTCTTGACTTTTTAGAATATGTTGTAGAGATAACAGGTAATAATGCTAAATTGATAATCCAAAATAATATCCATAAGTATCTTAATATAGATTTATTTTTTTTATCAGGCGACTGGCTGATTGATTTTTCAACAAATTCATTCCACCCAATAACACCGAGCATAATAATAAAAGGAATAATTGGCAAAATAAATCTTTCCTGTTTGTTTGGAAAATATGAATGAAAGACAAGAAAAATAAAACAGGGTAAAAATATTAACAGATATTTTTTCCATATTCTAAAAAATCCAAAAAATAAAAAAATACTGACAGGAGGTATTAGCAATCCTAATATAAGCAATATATAACTATACCATGGACCTGAAAGATAATCATATTTATGTATAAGATTATATCTAACATACTCAGTAAACTCAACAAAAGGATGTCTCCAGATATAATAATCAATAATTCCCTGAATTAATATAAATGATAATATTGAGCCAAAAGCAATATATATTGATTTTTTCCATTCTTTGTGTATTAACATTGCTAATATAATACCAACAACAAAAAGAGCTAACTGATATCTAACAGAAATGCTTAATCCTAAGATAAATCCAATGATAATATAATAGCAGATTGATTTATTTTTATTTTGTTCTTTAATTATTTCCCAGATGCCGATAAACAAAAAAGGAATACATACAACTTCAACTAAATTTCTGACGCTCAAAAAAGGCATAAACCAAAATAAAGCTAATAATAAGCCAACTTGTTTTGCTGTTTTTAAATCAGATAATTTTTGTGTTATTTTAAATCCTAATGAAACTATTATCAAAGAGAACAAAGCATGCAACAATCTTACAATAAACATTTTTTCCTGTGGGTCTGTTATATTAACAAATTTAAGGAATAGAAAAAGCAGATAATGCAGACCCAGATAAAACCAACTATGACCTGTGGGCATGTTTCCATAAGAATATCCGGGCAACCAGTCGCTGCAGCTATCTACAAGCATCTGTGCCGGCTCAATAACCAAAAAATGGTCATCCTGCATGCCAAAGCCCTTGGAAAACACTACAGCCAGTAACCGCACAATACCAGCCAGTATTAAAATAAATAGTAATGGCTTTTCTTCCCAATATTTTTTAAAAAAACGCATCAAAATAATATTAAATATAAAATATAAATATATAAAGTATCCATGAACCTCAATATCATTTAATTAAGGGATAATATTCTATATATCAGACTAGCACCACACTTTAGTGTGGTGATTAGAATTTAAACACAGTTCTTTAAAAGTCGGCTTAAAGCCGACTTTTAAAATAATTTACTGATTTTAATACACCATTCTAAAGAATGGTGCTAATCTGATATGCTCTTAACTAAATGACATTGCCATGAACCTACGGGTTATCCGCCTAAGGCGAACCGGATACCAGTATCCAGTAACCAGAAACATTAGGCAATTGCCTGATACATAAATAGTTACCAATATTTTATTCCCTAATTTTTTCTAATATATTATTGTTGGTTTTATATAAATCATACTTTTTAGATTCCAAAGGTATTTTTTTATATTCTTTATCAACAGATGTTTTAGAATATTTCTCTTTTAAAAAATAATTATATTGACCAATGCCCAAACTAATATAATAATGTCGGACAAAATAACCGTGCAATGACCAGTCAGACCGCAAACAAGGTTCAATACCAATAATGGAACCTTTATGTACAACTTTACCTATCAGATGAATATCATGAATTTTATCTTTGTCTCTTTTTATTTTCCCTGTTTGAAAGATAGAGAAAGTAATTACAGAAACCAAAAGCACAACAGATATAATCTTATAAATTTTAAAAGAAAATTTATCTGTATTTATTTTCTTTATTAATTCATTTATGCCGGGAGCCACAATAATTGCTATACCAATAGCATAAAATGGAAGTGACGGCAACAGATAAAACCCTCTTTGTTCGCGGGTTACAATTAAAGGAAATGAAGCAGAAATGCCAATTAATATAAATAATAAAGCAGGTTTTATATATGATTTTATTTTATCAAAATTAACAGCATTTAATTTAAAGACAATAAACAAAATTATATTCATAATAATAACAGGTAATAATTCCATACATAACTTTTGAATAATATAAAATCTTGTATTTACATTAGAAACGGACTGAATACTGTTAATTACTCTTCCAAAAAGATAAACAGATAAACTTTCGTATATTTTATCATTAAATAAAATTATAAAATATAATAATGCAGGAACCAAGACCAATATTAATGAATAGCCAAGCATTTTTAAAAAAGGAAATTTCCTGTATATTATCCAGTAAATTCCAACTATGACTATAGGAAAAAGACCGGGAAATCCTTTGCATAATGTTCCAAGAAATATCAAAAGACCTGAAAATATTAAATAAATAATAATATTATATTTTGAGTTTAGCCCTTTAATAATCAAATAAGAAGAAAAGAGTGTAAATATTCCCATTGTATTTTCTTCCATATTGTTAGAATAAGCCCAAAAACATACAGGAATAATTATCCAGTAAAAAAATGGCAGCCAGCTTAATTTTTTTAGTTCTGTTTCATTATGGAAAACTTCTTTCCAAATCAAAGTTATAAAATAGCCGGATATACAAGCGGTTAAGAAAGAATAAAATCTTTCAACATAGATACTATCACCAAGAATTTTAAAAAATATTGCCTGAATGCCAAAAGTCAATGGTGGTTGCTCATGAAAAAAAGTATGAAGTGTTTTACTAAAATGAGGAAACCAGAAATTTCCTATCCCATCTGCCAAATTTTTTGAAACGCAAGTATATAACAATCCATCCATAAACATACCATCTTTTATTAATGCAGGAACAATCAAAACAATAAAAGAAGCTATGGCTATTAACCAGAAAGGTAACTGTTTTTTATCCATAATTTTTATTATATCGTTTCAATAATTAATGATAAACAAATAAATAATTAAATTCAGACTTCCTGACCCATTATTTGTAATAAATTGATGGACAGTAAGTTATAGAAATATATAAAAAATAAATAGGAAAATGAAA
>CAZZDX010000083.1:0-11540 GCA_964653185.1 uncultured Bacteroidales bacterium | reverse complement strand
ATGACTATTAATGACTATTAATGACTATTAATGACTATTAATGACTATTAATGACGTGAGCGAAGCGAATAAATGACAACTAATACTTTTTTGTAAATAACAAATTGTAAAAATAATCATTGACAGTATAATGAATTTTATGTCAAAGAAATATCTTATTATAAATCCTCTTATTGTTAATCAAGGCAAGATATACAAAGGCGATGTATTAATTGAAAATAATGTTATTACAAAAATTACCTGCAAGCCAAAAAACATTTCTGCTTATTCAAAAGAAAAAAATGCTGTAATAATAAATGCACAGGGAAAATATTTGTTTCCGGGAATCATTGATGCACATGTCCATTTCAGAGAACCGGGACTAACTCATAAAGCAGATATTTATACAGAATCAAAAGCTGCTGTTGCCGGCGGCATCACTTCTTATATGGAGATGCCAAACACTGTTCCTGCTGTCTTAACACAGGAATTACTGGAAAAAAAATATAAAATAGCTTCTGAAAAATCTTTGGCAAATTATTCATTCTTTTTTGGTGCTTCAAATGATAATATAAATGAAATTTTAAAAACAAATCCTCAAAATGTATGTGGCGTAAAAATTTTTATGGGCTCATCTACCGGCAATATGTTAGTTGATAACAAAAAAAATCTTGAAAATATATTTTCCCGCTCAAAATTATTAATTGCTATTCACTGTGAAGATGAAAAAATTATTGAAAAAAATACAGCTCATTTTAAAGATATATATGGGGAAAACTTACCTGTAAGCTGCTATCCTCTTATAAGAAACGACAAAGCATGTTACAATTCATCACATCTTGCTGTTACACTTGCCAAAAAATATAACACACGATTACATATACTTCATCTGACAACTGCTCTTGAAACAACATTGTTTGACAATTCTTTGCCTCTTAATCAAAAAAAAATAACCACCGAAGTATGTATTCCTCATCTTTTGTTTAATGCTCAGGATTATAAAACATTGGGAACTTTGATTAAATGTAAACCTGCAATAAAAACTTCAAAAGACCAAAAAACATTACTTGATGCTTTATTAGATGATAAAATTGATATTATAACTACTGACCATGCTCCTCATACAATACAGGAAAAGCAAAAAGATTTTTTTGAGGCAGCTTCCGGATGCCCTTCAATACAGCATTCGCTTGTTGCAATGCTTGAATTATACCATAAAGGGAAAATTTCTTTAGAAAAAATTGCAGAAAAAATGTGTCATGCACCGGCAATATGTTATAAAATAAAAAAAAGAGGTCTTATAAAAAAGGGCTATTGGGCTGACTTAACTATTGTGGATTTGAATAACCCATGGCAAGTAAATAAATCCAATATTTTATATAAATGTGGCTGGTCACCTTTTCAGGGAAATACATTTATTTCAAAAATTACCCATACATTTGTTAATGGAAATTTAATTTATGAAAACGGAACATTTAACGAATCTCAAAAAGGAAAAAGAATTTTATTTGACAGATATACTTCAAGCGGTTAAAATTTTAACTTTACAAATTACTCCCTCTCTACTAGTAGAGAGGGTTGGGGTGAGTAAATAAAAAATAAAAAAGTTAAAATTTTAACCATTTATAGTATAACCCCATAAAACTTGACAAATAATAATTCAATAATAAAAAATTAAAATTTATTGCTGAATTATAAAAAAATGCTTATATTTGCTAAAAAATAAAAATTTTAGTGTAATAAGTTGGTTGTATAAACATGTTACCTGTAAGCATTATTGAAATTGGAGCATAAGCAAAAAAATGTTTAACTTTGAAAAAATTTTATTATGCAGAAAATACTTGAAAAGAAAATAAAGGATTTAAAAAACATCTGTATTTCTTTGAATGTAAAGAAACTTTATGCATTTGGATCAGTTATTTCAAATAAGTTTAGAAAAGACAGTGATATTGACTTTTTAATTTCATTCGCAGATAACCTTTCAATTGAACAATATACTGACAATTATTTTGCTCTTCAATATAAACTTAGAGAACTGTTCAATAGAGAAATAGACATTGTAACTGAGCGAACTTTATCAAACCCTTATTTCATTGAAAGTATTAACGAAACAAAAGAACTGATTTATGAAGCGTGAGATAAAAAAATATCTTTTTGACATTAAAACATCAATTGACTCTATAAATGAATTCTTAGGTGAAAGAAGAGATTTTTATGAATATCAAAAAAATAAACTTTTACGTAGAGGGGTCGAAAGAGAACTTGAAATTATTGGCGAAGCAGTAAATCGGATTCTTAATCTTGATCCCAATATCCAAATTGAAAATGCGAGACAGATTGTTGACACAAGGAATTGGGTTATACATGGATATGATAAAGTTGATGATGTTGTAATATGGGGAATTATATCAAACCATTTGCCAAAACTGAAAAAAGAGATTGAAAACTTACTAAAATCAGAATAATGTCAGCAGATAACACGCAATATAGCAAAAAGGAAAAAGAATTTTGTTTGACAGATAACCCCATAAAACCTGATAATTGATAATTCAATAATAAAAAATGTAAAATCACCTTTTGATGATTTGGTATTATAAAATTATGCATATTTGCAAAAAATATTGTATGACAAGTATCATACATATACAGCCAAAAAGGTAGTAATAGTATGAATTTGTCATACATATAAACGAGTTACAAGCAAGCCGAAGAAAAAAGACAACGACAGAATGACAATGAAATTTTTGCTGCATAAAAACAAAAAAGAAAAATGAAAGACTGCCGACCCTTTGCAAAATTAAAAGAGGTCTTTTGCCAAAGCACAAGCCGTCTCAAAAACACCACATTTAATTTTGCCCAACCGCACCAAAAGCCCACTCACCAAGCTTCTTCATGACTAATTCAATAATTGTTAATAAAATTTTTATTCACGAAGTTTCGAAGTTATAAAAACAAACTATATTTGCCAATAATTGACAAGTCAAACTAAATATAATGAATCATTTCGGAGAAAAAATAAAAGAGTTGAGAGAGCAGAAAGGTTTGCTACAAAAACACATTGCAAGCCGACTTGACATTGATACACCAATGTTGAGCAAAATTGAAAGAGGAGAACGCAAAGCGAAACGCAAACAATTACCTATACTTGCAAAAGCACTTTCGGCAGAAAAAGACGATTTGCTTTCTCTTTGGTTAGCAGACCAAGTGTACGATGTTCTTAAAGATGAAAATATGGCACTGAAAGCAATTCAAGTAGCAGAAGAAGAAATAAAATACGAAATAACCCAAAAAACAAAATGAGTTATAATCCAGACATACAATACAGATGTACAATTATAAGAGGTAAATCTATTTCAAGAATGGATGATTATCTTCCTATCTATGCAGAAATACTGAATGAAATTTGTCCAATACCTGTAAAACAGTTTAACGAAATTTTTGACAAAAAACTTTCTCACTACATCAAAGATGATTACAAGACAATTAAAAATCATCGAACTGAAAATGTAGATAAACTTTTGGGAATGTATTTTGAAAAAGATGGAATTATATATATTTCTGAGAGGACTAAAAAGTTTTTAGAAGATAAGGACCAACCTGCATTCTTTAAAAGTGTTTGCTTTAAATTTCAACAGCCAAATGGCTCTCAAAAAATTAATACAACCATTGACAAATTTGAACACAAAATAAACTTCAAACCATATCACTTTGTTTTATCTCTTTTAAAATTAGCAGCTTCAAAAAATCTCGTTTTGACAAAGGACGAAGTTGCCTATTATGTTTTAAACGCTCTTCAGGTTTTACAAGGAAAGGTTTCTGTTGATGAAGTTCTGAAACTCATTCTATCAGACAGAGAAAAAAAACTTTATAAAAAAGTAGAAACCCCTGGCAAGGCATATTCGTTTTCCTTCCAACATATCAATGAGCAATTTGACTATTTAGAACTTTCAAACCTCATTCGCAAAGAAGGCAAATCAATTTGGCTAAACTCCGCAGAAAATTCTGCAACAGATTTATTTATAAAAGATTTATCAAACCCTTTATTGATTAATTTTTCAAAATACAATCTTGAAGAAAAAGGAATTGGAAAAGTAATTGAACTTGAGTGGCAGGAATATTTCGGTTCAATTTCTGAAAAAGAATCCGAAGCATTTGCAACCACTATTTCAAGTTTAGAAATACTATCGCCTACAGATGTCTCGCCAAAAATCCCAGCTTTTTCAACAATTGAAATTGGAGACGAAGGCGAGAATTTTGTTTTACAAGTTGAGAGGAACATAGTAAAATCATTTAATCCAAGATTAGTAAACAAAGTTAATCATCACGGCAAGACGAGAGGTTTGGGCTATGATATTACTTCTATTGAAGCGAGCAGAAATAAAAAGAATCCCGAATATTTACGATACATTGAAGTAAAAGCGACAAAGCGTGTTCACCCGCCAGACTTCACAGATACATTAGACACAATCAATCTTACAAGAAATGAATGGGTTGCAGCGGAGCAACAATCAAATCACTTTTACATTTATAGAATTTACTTCACGACAAAAGGAACTTTTATTAGTATTATCAAAGATCCTGTTAAGAAAAATGATGATGGACTCTTATATGCAACTCCGACCGTTTACAGACTAGAATTTGGCGATAAGGCTGTTGACGAAAAACTAAAATTTGCTTAATGGAACCAACAGCAACATATACTGCAAATTATTTTAATGACTTTGAATTGTCAGTTGCAAACGAACCAATAGGTACGCTTTCGTTATTTGAAAACTCTTTTTCTGATATTCAAACAGAACAATTAGAAATTTTTAAATCATTAGAACAAAATGCGCCACTAATAAATGCAAGTTCATTCAGTAATCAAGTTCATTTTCAAAGTGCTTATCAAACACCAGTTCAAAGATGGTTTCCATATCGCGAGGGCTATTCAACACGCCTTGTGAATGCTTTTATAAGGGAATTGAAAATTACAGGAAATGTTTTTGACCCTTTCTCTGGAAGCGGGACAACTTTATTGGCTTCAAGACACAACAACCTTAATTCCTTTGGTATTGATGTGAATCCAATTTCGGTTTTAGTAGCAAACGTTGAGAATGAGAAATATAGCAACAGTGACATTATAGATTTTAACTTTGAAATTGAAAAACTAAAATTAATCTCTAAATCAAACGAAGTTTTTCAAACTTCGTTTGACCTTGCTAATAAAGTTTTCAATTCTGAAATCCTTCAATGTCTTTTACAATTGAAGTTTCACATCAAAAGAATTGAAAATAAAAAAATTCAAAATTTATTTTTTGTTGCTTGGCTTGCTATCATTGAAAATGTTTCAAACATCAAAAAAGAAGGAAACGGAATTAAATACAAAAACAGAAAGAGAACACCTAATGGCTACATAAACATTGACAAGGATGTTTGGGAAAAACAGACTTTCCCAGAGGATAAATTTGGTTTTGTAACAACAAAACTGATAAAGCATCTTGCAATAATTTCTGAGGACATCAAAAATAATTTTGGTAGTTGTGAAAAACAACCGAAAATTTTCAAAGGAAGCTGTTTGGAATTTGACAAAATGTTTTCGGATGAAATTCAGTTTACTTTCTTTTCTCCACCCTATTGTAATTGCTTTGACTATTTTGAAATTCATAAAGTAGACTTGTGGCTTGGCGATTTTGTAACAGACAAAGAAGAATTCAGATTGCTTCGCAATACTGGTTTTCGTTCCAACACAAATTCATTAAACCACAAACCGATCGTTTACAAAAATGAATATCTTGAAGGTTTGATTTCTCTATTTGATAGTGATAAACTTTGGAATACGAGAATTCCAAACGTTGTAAGAGGTTACTTTGACGATACGCATACTTTGTTAAATAAACTTTATCAGCAGACCGCAAAAGGAGGATATGTTGGAATTGTAGTTGGTAACTCTGCTTATTCAGGAGTAATAATTCCAAGTGATGTTTTGATTGCAGATATAGCAAGAGAAATTGGATTCAAAGTCAAAAATATTTTTGTTACAAGACACTTGACAACAAGTTCACAACAGAAGCAAGGATTAGAACCATTAAAAGATATTTTAAGAGAAAGCATAGTATTACTTGAAAAATGATTGACACCATCGAATATCAATTTGTAAAAGAAATAATCCCTTCAGAGATTGAAAGAGATGCAATTCTTAATATCATAACTCGTGATGTGAATACGCATACACATGGCTTTCATAAATATCCAGCCAAATTTATTCCTCAAATTCCTAAGTGGGCAATTGGAAAATATTTGAACGGAAGCAAAGACAAAAATATTCTTGACCCTTTTTGTGGTTCAGGAACAACCTTAGTTGAAGGAGTTTTAGCAGGATACAATGTAATCGGAGTTGATATTGACCCTTTGTCTGCAATGATTTCAAAAGTGAAAACTACAAGAATTGATGAAAAGGAATTGAATAAGATTTCAGTTTGGCTAATCAAAGAAATTAAAGCAAAAAAGAAAGGAACTTTCAATCCAGACTGTGAGACGATTGAACATTGGTTTACTAAAGATGCAATTAAAAAACTTTCTTCTATCAGAACATTAATAAATCAAATCCCGGAAAAATTTGGTAATACTGAAAAAATAAAAGACATTCAAGACCTTTTCCTAATTTGCTTTTCATCAATCATTCGTAGAGTTTCAAATGCAGACGATGAATCTCAAAAAACTTATGTTTCACACACTAAAATCAAAGAACCAAAAGAGGTTTATTCGCTTTTCTTTACGCAACTTGATTTATTTGTTGATAGAGCAATAAAATTTTCTGCAACAACAAATTCAAAAGCGAAAAACAAAATTATTAATACGTCAAGTTCATCATCTTTAATTAAAAAACTGAACGGACAGCAAATTCATTTAGCAATTACTTCTCCGCCTTACATCAAAGCAATTGACTACATCTATAATCAAATGGCAGAGTTGTTTTGGATTGGCGACTTGTTTCAAATGCAAACACAGACAAAACAGAATAGTAAGAAAATTGAATATATTGGTAACAAGCAAATTTCAAAAGCCGAGTTCAATAACTACACTCCATATAATACCATTTTGAGCATTGACAAATTAGATGAGAAATTGCAACAGATTTACAACACCGACAAAAAAAACGGACACAAACATTCTTATGTGACATTCAAATATTTTGCGGAAATGGAAAAACATTTTGTTGAAATGTCAAAATCTTTAAATAAGAAAATTCATTATGTAATGGTTGTTGGCGACAGTAATGTAAGTGATGTTTTCATTGACACGGCAGATTTCCTAATTGATATTGCGGAGAGAAATTGTTTTAGAATTTCAAACAAATGGGGTTACAAAATTAAAAACCGTTTTATGCGATTTGACAGAAAAGGAAGAGGCGGAATAATTGAAATTGATTGGGTACTTGACTTTGAGAAAATATAGCCGACGCATTTGGTAGCACATTTGCATTTTTACTAACTCACAAACCATCACAAAAAATGCAAAAGAGCTACCAAAACAACGCACGGACAGAAAGACAATGCAGCAAAATAAAAAACAGAATAATGAAAGACAAGAACGGCCAGCTTGTAACACGGGCTAAAAGCAAGCGGGAGGATAGTGCTAATTTGAAAGGTATTGCAACTAATAAACTTTATAGCAGGTTGACAGTTTTGTGCTTCGAAATGCCCGCCAGCTCTTAGCCCGAAATCGTTACCACACATAAAAAGAAAGACATATGTACATAATTGACAAAGAAAAAAATAGAATATCTAAACTTCAAGAAAAGACTTTTTCCGAACTGAAATTTAAGGAAAGAGAGAATTTGCAAGAATGGATTGCAAATAATCCATCTTCACTTGGAGAAGAATTATTAATTATTCAAAAAGAATTTAATGGATTTGGAGAAACAAACGAAAGACTTGACCTACTTGCTATTGACAAACTTGGAAATTTAGTAATCATTGAAAACAAACTTGATGATTCTGGGAAAGACGTGACTTGGCAAACAATAAAATATGCCTCGTATTGTTCGAGTCTGACTAAGCAAGAAATTATTAAGATCTATCAAGATTATTTGGGAAGCAATTCTAATGCAAAAGAAAAAATATCTGAATTCTTTGACGATAAAGAAATAGATGAAATAATTCTTAATCAAGGACTGAATACTCAGCGATTAATTATGATTGCGGCAAACTTCCGAAAAGAAGTTACATCATCTGTTTTATGGTTAATGAATTTTAAAATGAGAATTCAATGTTTTAAGGTAACACCATTCGAATTAAATGAACAATTATTTTTAAATGTTGAGCAAATATTGCCAACGAAAGACACAGAAGATTTTACAATTAGTATTGCTTCAAAATCACAAGAAGAAATTGAAGTTCAAGAAACTCTCAAAAATAGACATTTAGTAAGGTTGAAATTTTGGGAACAGTTTTTAACTACAAGTAATCAAGAGAATACTGTTTTTTCGAATAATTCACCATCGAAAGAAGGTTGGCTCGGAAAAGGAATTGGAATGAGTGGGTTAGGATTATATCCTTCAATTAGTGGAAATCATAGTCGTTGTAGTATAGAAATCAATACAGGAAATAAAGAGACAAATAAGGAGATATTTGATTATCTATTTAACCAAAAAGAAAAAATAGAGAATTTAGCAGAGAAAGAATTGATTTGGGAAAGAATGGATGATAATAAAACAAGTAGAATAAAACTGGAACTTTCGGGAGTTAGTTACTTTCAAGAGAAAGACTGGGTTAAAATGAATAATTTCTTAATTGATGCCTCTGTTCGTATGGAAAAAGCATTTAGAGAGCCAATAAAAAAATTGAATAATAAACTGAAAAATAAATAATTACGTGTGGTAACAGGCGGTCATAAACAATTGCGGGTGAGGCGGTTAATTGGGCATTTTGAATTTCAGATAAACTTTATCATATCCTGAAAGATATGTGCTTTGAAATCCCGCAACTGTTCATACCGCCAGCCGTTGTGTGCAAGCTGTTAAAAAAACAATATGAGAAAAATTACAATAATTATTTTGACAATAGCTTTGCTACCAGATACCTTATATCCACAGGAAATAACACAAACCATCAAAGGAAAAGTATTTGATAGCGAAACACAAATCAGCTTACCCGGGGCAACCATTGTTATTGTAAATTCAGATCCATTAACAGGTACTACGACTGATCTTGACGGTTTTTTTAGACTCGAAAATGTTCCTATTGGAAGAGTTACCCTTCAGGTTAGTTTTCTTGGATATGAAAGTAAGTATATTTCTGACCTACTTATTAGTTCGGGTAAGGAAGTGGTTTTAAATATTCCGTTAAAAGAATCTTTAAGTACTTTAAAAGAAGTTGTTGTAAAACCGGAGGTTGAAAAGGATAAAGCAATAAACAAAATGGCAACCCTGTCGGTAAGGACATTTTCTGTAGAAGAAACACAGCGTTATGCAGGTGGATTTGACGACCCGTCACGGTTGGCAGGTTCACTCGCAGGTGTTACCCCAAGCACTGTTGATAATAATGAGATCGTTATAAGAGGAAATGCAGCCAAAGGTATATTGTGGAGAATAGACGGTGTTGAAATTCCGCCTCCCAATCATTTAGCGGGATTGTTTTCCGGAGGAGGAGTCAATATGATGTTCAGCACAAACATGCTGGCTAATTCTGATTTTTTTACAGGCGCTTTTCCTGCTGAATATGGAAATGCCTTATCAGGAGTATTTGACCTTAATTTAAGAACAGGAAATCCCGATAAAAGAGAAACAACACTTCAATTTGGCTCTTATGGTATTGAGATTGCTACAGAAGGCCCTTTTAAAAAAGAAAAAAGAGCATCCTATCTGGTTAATTACAGATATTCAACATTTGGCATTTTAGAAAATTTACTACCACAGGTTACCGGATTTCCAACTTCATCAGACCTGTCTTTAAAAATGCATTTTCCAACCAAAAAGGCAGGATTTTTTTCTTTATGGAGTATCAACGGTAAGGGTAAGGTTACATTTGACCCGAAAACCGACTCAACAGAATGGAAAACTAATTACGATAACTACCAATACGATATACATTATGACCTCACAGCATCAGGGCTTAGTCATAGAAAAATAATTGGTAAGAAATCTTATCTCTTTTCATCAGTTTCTTTTTCTGCAACCAGATACACTCACCAATCTACATATCTAAGACAGGATTTAACTTTCATACCTGTTGCCGACCAAAACGAAGAAAATTCAGAATTAAGCCTTTATAGTTATCTGAATCATAAATTCAATAGCAGACATACAAATAGAACAGGTATAATAATAAGACGAATTGCTTACAATTACAATGTACAGACGAATTCTAATGTTGCCGTCAGTGACAGTATGGACTATTTTGTTGACAGCAAAGGAGCGACATCATCATTTCAATTTTATTCTCAGTCAAAATATTATTTGAGAAAAAATTTGGTTGTAAATGCTGGTTTACATTTGTATTATTTTAACCTGAACCATGATTATTCTATCGAGCCAAGATTAGGAATAAAATGGAATTTCAAGCCAACACAATCATTGAGTTTTGCTTATGGTAAACATAGCAAGCCCGAACCACTGCGAACTTATTTAATGCAAGTGCAAAATCCTAATGGTTGGAGTAAACTTAATAAAAATCTTATCATTACAAAAGCACATCATTTTGTGCTGGGCTACGATTGGAATCTTAGCAATTTCACACATTTGAAAATAGAGCCATATTATCAGATATTATATGATGTACCCGTAATTCCCGATAGTTCTTTTTCTATGATAAATTACAAAAACGATATGTTTTTCAATTCAGAACTAAGAAACGAAGGAACCGGAAGAAACATTGGAATTGATATTACATTTGAACATTTCTTGAAAGATGGATTTTATTATCTTTTTACTACATCTATTTTTGATTCAAAATACAAAGGCGGTGATGGCGTTGAAAGAAATACCCGTTACAACCAAAATTATGTTGTAAATCTGCTTATAGGTAAAGAATGGCAGGTAAGAGAAAACAATATTTTCAGTCTGAATGGCAAATTTACAGTATTAGGTGGGCAGAGGCACCCTCCTGTAGATGAAAACAAATCAATTCAGTATCAGTTTGCAGTTTATGACAATTCTAAAATTTATGAAGAACAATTACCTACAAACTATTATCTCGATATCTCAATTAACTACAGGATAAACAAAGCTAAATATAGCCATACAATAATATTTCAAATTAAAAATCTGCTAATGCAAAAGGAATTTCTTGGACACGCATATAATTATGAAACAAACTCAGTAGTACCTTTTGAATCTACAATTATGTATCCTTATTTGAGTTATAGATTTGAGTTTTAGAATAAAAGTGGAATGAAACAGCCAGCACACAACAGCAAATATAAGTAAGCTGGGTTGCAGTGGTAATCTGACAATGAAAAAATTAAATAAAAATACTAGCGGTTTGACAAGTTTGGATTTGAAAAATTCCAGCCTACTCATATTTGCGAACCGTCAGACTGTCTAAAAACCTAAAATTTAATGCTATTAACAAAAACAGGAA
>CAZZDX010000082.1:0-11546 GCA_964653185.1 uncultured Bacteroidales bacterium | reverse complement strand
GAAGTAAAACACATATCAAAATCATTTACAAATTTTCCTGCTTTAAATGATATCTCTTTATCATTTTCTCAAGGAAAGACCAATTTAATTATTGGACAAAGTGGTTCAGGAAAAACTGTTTTGATGAAATGTATTGTTGGACTTTTGCAAATAGATGAGGGACAGATAATATTTAATGACAGAGTTTTTTCTGAAATGAAATTAAAAGAGAAAAGAAATGTTCAAAAAGAGATGGGTATGTTATTTCAAGGAGGAGCTTTGTTTGATTCTATGACTGTTGAAAAAAATGTTATGTTCCCTTTAACAATGTTTACACAAAAGACATTAGAGGAAAAAAGAGACAGAGTGAATTTTTGTTTAAGCAGAGTAAATCTCGAAAATGTAAACAATTTATTTCCTTCTGAATTAAGCGGAGGAATGAAAAAAAGAGTTGCTATAGCCCGGGCAATATCTATGAACCCTAAATATCTGTTTTGCGATGAACCGACTTCAGGATTAGACCCTAAAACAGCTGTTGTTATTGACAATCTTATTAGCGAGATTACTAAAGAATTTCAAACTACTACTATTATTAATACACATGATATGAATTCAGTTATTGAAATAGGAGATAAAATATCTTTTATTTATAAAGGACAATTATGCTGGGAAGGAAGTAAAGATGAAATATTAACTACTGACAATGAGGAAATTAACAAATTTGTTTATGCTACAGAATTGTTAAGACGTTTAAAAAAATAAATTTTTATTATATTTCCTCTATAAAATTTTATTTATTTCGTCACAATGCCTATATATTGCTTTTCATAATATTTTTGATAATCGCCGGAAGTTACATTTTTTAGCCAGTCATCATTTTTTAAATACCAGTCAATAGTTTTTTCTATACCTTTTTCAAAATCTATTACTGGTTTCCAATTTAATTCTTTTTGTAATTTAGAAGAATCAATTGCATAACGAAGGTCGTGTCCTGCTCTGTCTTTAACAAAGGTTATTAGTTTTTCAGATGTCTCTGGTTCGCGATTAAGTTTTTTATCCATTATTTCACATATTTTCCTAATCAAATCAATATTTTTCCATTCATTATTACCACCTATGTTATAGGTCTCGCCAAATTTTCCTTTATGAAAAATCAAGTCAATAGCTCTTGAATGATCTTCAACATAAATCCAATCTCTTATATTTTCACCTTTACCATAAACAGGTATAGGTTTATTGTTTTTAATATTATTAATACAAAGAGGAATTAATTTTTCAGGAAATTGGTATGGTCCATAGTTGTTAGAACAATTTGTAATAACAACAGGCATGTTATATGTATGATAATATGCCTTTACAATATGGTCAGAGCTTGCCTTTGAAGCGGAATAAGGACTATGTGGGTCATAAGCTGTAGTTTCTGTAAAAAAATCTTTTTTATTACTCAAAGAACCATAAACCTCATCAGTTGAAATATGATAAAAGAGTTTGTTTTCATACTTATCTTTCCAGTAGAATCTTGCAGCATTTAAAAGATTTACTGTCCCGAGAATATTAGTATTAATAAACTCTAACGGATTTGTAATTGACCTGTCAACATGGGACTCTGCTGCCAAATGAATCACTCCGTCAAATAAATACTTTTCAAATAATTTATATATAAATTTGTCATTTGTAATATCACCCTTTACAAACTCATAATTTTCATAATTTTCAATATCTTTTAAGTTAGCAAGATTACCAGCATAAGTCAATTTGTCTAAATTAATAATTTTGTAATTGTGATATTTGTTGACAAACAGTTTAACTAAATTTGAGCCAATAAAGCCTGCTCCACCGGTAATAAGTATTGTTTTTTTAAATTGTTTCATATATTTATATTTTTGTAATTAGTTAATAATTAACAAGGTTCAAAATTTCCAATTTCCAATTTCAATAATCAATAGACAATAATCAATTAGTTTGGTTTTAAATTTTTATTTGTTACAAATAAATGATTTTTATTATAAAAAATTATTTTATTAAGTATAATTCAGTATAAAAACTAATCAAGCCTATATAACTTACCGGGAAGGCTTCTTACAATACCTTGAAATTCTAAATTTAACAAAACAGCAGCAACTTTACCCATATTTAACTGTGATTTATTACATAGCCAATCAATACTGGATTCTCCATTATCCTTTAAAATATTAACAACAATTTTTTCTTCTTCACTAAGTTTCACAAACAATTCATATTGTTTTGAAAGTTTTGTTTTTTTTATTTCTTCCCAGCCCATAATATATTCAATATCTTTAGATGATTCAATAAGTGCGGCTTTGTTGATTTTTATCAAATGATTACATCCTTCCGAATATTTATCATCTGCTAATTTTCCGGGCACAGCAAATACATCTCTGTTATATGAATTTGCTATTTCTGCTGTAATTAATGCACCTCCTCTTTTAGCGGATTCAACAACTATAACAGCATCTGAAAGTCCGGCTATTATTCTATTTCTTTTAGGAAAATTTCCTTTATCAGGATTTGTTTCACTTAAAAATTCTGTTATTAAACCACCTTTGTCAAGCATTTTTTTTGCAATGGATTTATGAACATAAGGATAAATTCTGTCTAATCCATGCGCCAAAACAGCTACAGTATTCAAATTATTATCTAATGCTGCTCTGTGAGCACAAACATCTATGCCATAAGCCAAGCCACTTACAATTAAAACATTTTGATTTGCTAATCCTCTTACCAGTTCATTACAAACTCTTTTCCCATATTCAGTAGCTCTGCGAGTGCCAACAACACTTATTGTTTTATCATTATTTAAATCAGCATTACCTTTATAATAAAGCATTAAAGGACTATCAATACAATGCTTTAAACGATTTGGATATCCTGAATCTAAATAAAATAAAGGTGTAATATTATTTTTCTTTATAAATTTAATCTCTTTTTCAGCTCTGATAAGAACATCCTGATTAATAATTGAATTTGCAGAAGATTCTCCTATACCCGAAATTTTAAGCAGATTTTCCTTTTTCTCCTTAAAAACAGCTTTTATTCCTCCACAGTAATCAATCAATTTTTTACCATTGATACTTCCAATGCCTGGAATTAATGTTATACCTATTTTATATACTAACAAAATGTTATAATATTTTAAATTTTCAAAATTAAATTAAATATTTATATATTTGTGCTGTTATTTATTAAAAATATCTCTAATGAAAAATTTTTATTCTATCATATTTCTCTTATTATACTCTTTTTTAGCAGTTGCACAGCAGACAAATATAAGAGGACAGGTTATTGATGATAATACAAAAGAGACATTGGTCGGCGTTAATATTATACTTAATGACACTACAGGTGTTACAACTGATATTAGCGGATGTTATAATATTGAACTAAAACCGGGTAAATATACTCTTACATATAAATTTATAGGGTATTCCCTAGAAAAAAGAAATGTAAATGCAAAATCCGGTGAGACACAAATAGTAAATGTTAGAATGACAGAAGAGTCAAAAATACTTGATGAAGTTGTAGTAAGTGCCGGAAGATTTGAACAAAAAATATCGGATATTACTGTTTCAATGTCTGTAATAAGACCTCAGCAAATAGAGAATATGAATACAACATCAATAGAAGATGCTATTAATTATCTTCCGGGCGTAGATATTATGGATGGGCAACCAAGTATAAGAGGAGGAAGTGGATATAGTTTTGGAGCAGGTTCAAGAGTAATGGTTTTAATTGATGATGTTCCTATTATGTCGCCCGATGCAGGAGATATTAAATGGACTTCTATTCCTGTTGAAAATATTTCTCAGGTTGAAGTAATAAAAGGAGCGGCTTCTTCTTTATTTGGTTCATCTGCACTAAATGGAGTAATAAATATTCGTTCAGCTTTTCCAAAAGACAAACCTGAAACAAAATTTAGTTTATATAATGGCATATATATGAACCCTAAGAGAAAAGAACTTATTTGGTGGGGTAATTCTAATCCTATGTTTTCAGGAGCAAATTTTTTTCATAGCAAAAAAATTGGAAATCTTGATGTTGTTGTAGGTGCACATGTTTTTAATGATAATGGTTACAGAAAAGATGATAATCAAGAAAGAATGCGATTTAATGCAAAATTGAGATATCGTAGTAAAAAAATTACAGGATTAAGTTATGGAGTTAATTCAAATTTTGTGTATAATAAAAAAATAGAATTTATTATGTGGAAAGACGATACAACAGGAGGTTATATGCAAGCCGAGGGCTCAGCAATTCCTATGATAGGCACAAGAATAAATATTGACCCATATATTATTTATTACAATAAAAAAAAGAATAAGCATTCATTAAAAACAAGATATTACTTTATTGATAATACTTATAAAGAAGACCATGCAAAAGACAGTAGAGCAAATCTGTATTATGCTCAATATCAATATCAAAAAAAATTATGGTCAAATATGCACTGGACTTCAGGATTGTCCGCAACATATTCCGATAATATAGCAAATCTGTATGGAAATCATTATAGTTCTAATTTTGCAATGTTTACTCAATTTGATAAAAAATTTGATAAACTTTCATTATCCTTTGGTATGCGAGCTGAGTATTTCAGAATTGACTCTTCAGAAACTATTTCTAAAATGGATATATTAATTTCAGATGATACATTAAAACTTCCTGTAATTCCAGTTGTAAGAGCTGGCGCTAGTTATCAGTTAATGGAATATACTTTTCTCAGAGCATCATTTGGGCAAGGATTTAGATTTCCTTCAATAGCCGAAAAATATACATCAACAACTGTCAGTTCTTTGCGGGTTTTTCCAAATCCAAATCTGTATTTAGAGAAGGGCTGGAGTGCTGAAATTGGTGTTAAACAAGGACTGGAGATTAGTAATTGGACTGGATATATTGATATTGCAGGATTCTGGACAGAATACAAAAATATGATGGAATTTGTATTTGGATTTTACGATACTGCAACTTATGAGCAAATAGATCCTGCAAGTGGAAAACAGATAACATTAGATAATATGGGATTTCAATCACAAAATGTAGGTCATGCACAAATTACAGGAATTGATGCTTGCCTAACAGGAAAGGGTAAACTATTTAATATTCCTACTATAATTATGCTAGGTTATGTTTATACAAATCCTGTAGATTTAACAGTGGACAAAAGAGATACTACACAAAGCAATATGTTGAAATACAGATTTTATCATTCTGCAAAAGCAGATATGCAATTTGATTATAAACAATTATCTTTAGGGTTTAGTTATATATTTAATAGTTATATGGTAAATGTTGATGAAATATTTCTAAAGCCACTTTCAGGAACAACATATATAACGCCCGGATATAATGAATACAGAGAAAAAAATAATAAAGGATATAATGTTTGGGATTTTAGAATTGTATATAAGTTTAATGAAGATTCAAAAGTTTCAATAGTTTTTAAAAATATCTTTAATAAGGAATATATGACACGCCCTACAGATATCAGACCACCACGAAGCCTTACTATTCAATATGTTCTTAGTTTATAAAATTAATTACTGCTTTTAATAAGTTGTTTTGTAAAAATCTTTTTACCATTTGTAATTGAAAATATATACGTTCCATTTTTAATATCTGCTTCGGTAAAATTAAAATAATTTTTTCCTTTAACAGATTTAATTTTTTCTGTATAAACCGTCTCCCCTAAAATATTATATACATTTAATTTTATAATTTCAGATTTATTATTATAAAAACCAATATGTATTTGTGTGTTAAACGGATTTTGAATATTATCTATAAAAGCAAATTCTTTTGTTGAAAAATCATTTATTCCACTTGGTTCATTAATTGTAATTACAAGAGAAGTGTCATCTGATTGTTCCGGGGCAGCAACAGGAGTTCCAAGAATATTAATGTATGGTATTACCCTGACATTTAAGTTATAAACTCCTGCGGTTGTTGGCGTTCCGCTTATCAAAACACAATAAGAATTATAAGCAAACATCTCTGTTGCGTTAGCTTCATAAGTTAATCCTGGAGGAATGTTATCAACTCCTGCAATTTCAATTTTTACTATTGTAACAGTTCCTTGTCCAAGATCTGCTTCATAAGGAGGAATAATAGTTACAACCTGACTGTAAGGCACGCCAACTGTTCCATCAGGTAGAGAATCAGGACAAATTTGACCTGATTTACAACTATCATTAACAATATCAACGCATCCAGGATCAGGAGTGCATTGTGCCTTAACATTATTTACCAAGGAAAATAAAAAAATAGCAGCAAAAAAAGAGAGAATTTTTTTCATAATAATAAGTTTTAATGAATTTATGGCACCTTTAAAAATTAATTTTTTTGATGCCGTTAATTTGACACAAAAATAATACATAATTTCTGATGACCAAATTTTTATTTGATTTTTTTTTAATTTAGATGAATTAAAAACGCTTTAATATAATTTTATGCATTGTAAATTTAATTAGTAAGTGCGACAGAATTAAAATATTTTGATAATTTTGCAAAATATCGGCGGACGAATAGTTAACAAAAAATTTGAGCAATAAAAAAAATATATTATTATGCCCTTTGGACTGGGGTATTGGACATGCAACACGTTGCGTTCCTTTAATTAAAAAATTAATAGAAAATGATGCTAATGTAATCATTGCAGCAGATAAACGACCGCTTGCTTTTCTAAAAAGAGAGTTTCCTAATCTAAAATTTATTAAACTATCCGGCTATAATATTTCATATTCGCGAAAAGGCAATATGGTATTAAAAACACTTTTGTCAATACCTAAAATCTTATTTGGTATCTGCAAAGAGCATAAATTATTAAAATATATTATCAATATATATAATATTGATGTGGTAATATCTGACAACCGTTATGGTTTATGGAATAAGAATATAAAAAGTATTTTTATAACGCATCAGATAATGATAAAATGTCCTAAAAGTATAAAGTTTATAGAATTTTTTCTTTTTCATTTAAGCAAATTTTTTATTACTAAATATGATGAATGCTGGGTGCCTGATTATAAAGGTTCAATAAATCTTTCCGGTGATTTATCTCATAAATATAAAGCTCCTTCAAATACTTATTTTATAGGTCCTTTATCACGATTTTATTCTGATAATGACAAATCTTTAGAGCATGAAATAAAATATGACTTATTGGTTATACTATCAGGTCCGGAACCACAACGAACAATATTGGAAGAAAAAATATTATTTCAACTTAAAAATAAATGTTCAAAGTTAAATACTGTAATAGCAAGAGGAATAACAGAAGAGGATAAACAATATAATATTTCTGAAAACATAAAAGTATTTTCACATCTTGAATCAGAAAAAATGAAATATTATATACAAAGGTCTAATCTTATTGTTTGCAGACCAGGATATTCAAGTATTATGGACATAATTGCTTTAGGAAAAAATGCTGTCTTTATTCCAACACAGGGACAAACAGAACAAGAATATCTATCTGAATATTATCTAAATAAAAACATATTTTTTACTACATCACAAAACAATCTAAACTTAATGGATGCTGTAAAACAATCTGATTATTATTCCGGCATTTCTTTTAATATTAATTATAATGAAGATATTTTTGATAAACGAATTAAAACTTTACTTAAGGGGACTTAATAAATTAATATAATAAACTATTTAATTATTCTGATAAAAAAGTTATTTTTGCAGATAAATAATTTTTAAACAACAAATAGTTATAATGTTCAGTGTTTTAATCAGAGGATTTTTTTTAAAATTTATAAAATTTTGTGTTGTAGGATTATCAGGATTAATAATAGATTTTGGGACTACTTATTTATGCAAAGAAAAATTAAAAATTCAAAAATATATATCAAATGCTATTGGTTTTATACTTGCCGCAAGTTCAAATTATTTTTTTAACAGAATATGGACTTTTCAAAGTCATAATCCACAAATAGTTGTTGAATATTCAAAATTTTTAGCTATCTCTATTATTGGCTTAGGAATTAATAGTTTGATATTATGGATATTTGTCAGTAAACTAAAAATAAATTTTTATATATCTAAATTTTTTGCAATAGCAGTTGTTACTATATGGAATTTTTTGGCAAATGCATTTTTTACTTTTAATATAATGTAAGGAAACTAATAAGTTTTAGTCATATCTTCAGGAATACAAATGATATAATTTGCTTTATTTAAAAATGCTTTATTGAGGGTCTCTGTGTTTTCCTGTTCAACAGAAGTAATAGTAAGAATGTTTAAATCTTTTTTTTGTTTTATATACCAAACGATTCCTTCAAAATTGTCAGAATGATACGAGCCATTATAGTGAAGAAATAATTTCCCTTTTGCAAAATTTTTTA
Source organism: uncultured Bacteroidales bacterium (assembly GCA_964653185.1). Classification (GTDB taxonomy): domain Bacteria; phylum Bacteroidota; class Bacteroidia; order Bacteroidales; family CAZZDX01; genus CAZZDX01. The sequence goes on along the minus strand of CAZZDX010000082.1, from coordinate 3,195 downwards.
ATATAAAATGAGCCATAGTAGCATCTTTTATTGCCTGTGCTTTTGGTAAGTTTGAGATATCATAATCTTTGCCAATATGTTTCATTTGTCCCATTTTTAACATTTGTTTATAACAGTTAAGTTCTGTATCATATTTTACAGGTAAAGGAGCAATATATTTTTTTGCATTATCACTTAAATTATCTAATCCTTCAAATCCTTTTGAATTAACAACAGAAGCATATCGTCTTGGAATGTTAGTACCAATAAATTTTAATTTATTTTTTTTGGCAAAAGTAAGTAATGGTTTATAGTCGGTTTTGTAATTAGGCCAAAGTTTTGCTTCTGACTCAAAAGTGCTTTCTTTTATCTCTTCATTCAGATATTCATTTATAATAAGCTGATTATCTGTCTCAAACATTTCTGCACCGAGAATAAGATTATCTTTTTTTAATTTATAAAGGTCTTTTGTAAGTTCCAGTTCCAGCCAATGGCATATAGGATTATTGTGTAACTCGCCAAAAAAGACAATATCTGCATTTTGGGCTTTTTTTAGTAATTCATGATAATTTGATTGCTCACCTTTTGCGTCAAATATTCTATATGCGGGCTTATCGCTGTTCATAGCAATAACAAAAAAAAACAAAGATATTAATACTGATTTCATAGGTTTATATTTTTGTAATTAAGTAATTATATTTTTTTTATTTCACGCAAAGACGCCAAGTCGCAAAGATTTTTTTATGTATTTATATTTCCATAATTAGTTGATATTTAGTTGTTTATACCATTGGGTCAGTCATTCGTCAGTAGCCGAACATGGTTACCTGATGGCATTTATATTGTTATTAGTCATTGATAGTCATTTGTTCGCTTCGCTCACGTCATTGATTGTCATTAACCATATAACAATTTAACCATTTTACAATTTGCATTTTTGCATTTATAATCATCCACTTGTGTCCAATTTTTTTGGTCATGGATGTTTCATAGGTTTATATTTTTGTAATTATATTATTAGTAGAGACGATTCGTGAATCGTCTCTACTGTAAAATTATAATCATTCCTCTGTGTTTATACCGTTGGATTAGGCAGTTGCCTGACGACATTTATATTTTTAACAAGATAAAAGCATAAAGTTCAAAACTCACATTTCATCAGGCAACTGCCTGACACTGTCAGGTTATCCGTCTTTTTTTAATTCATAATTCATAATTCATAATTGTTTACGATTGTTTTTGGTTATGAATATTTTATTCTTTTTTTAGTCCTTTTGCTTGAAAATTAAGAGGTAATATGTTTTCAATACCATCAATTATATAAATTTTGCCTGTTTCTCCCATCATAATAACTCTGATTCTATTTTTATAATGTGTTTCATATTCAGCCATCACTTGTCGGCAAGCTCCGCAAGGAGTTATGGGAGTATCAATTTTAAAATTTTTAGATTTTGCTGTTATTGCTATTGATTTTATAGGAATATTAGGATGTTGAGCAGAAGCAGCAAACATAGCAACTCTCTCTGCACATAATCCCGAAGGATAAGCAACATTTTCCTGATTACTTCCTTTTACAACAACACCATTATCAAGTAAGACAGCTGCACCAACTTTAAAATTTGAATAAGGAGAATATGATGAATCAACTGCTTCCTGTGCAGATTTAAGAAGATTTCTGTCCTGAGCATTTAGCTCACTAATAGAATCATATTCATTAACAAATATATTTAAAATTATCTTTTTCATTATAAATAATTTAATAATTATAAAGCAAACTTACATAAAAAATCGCAGATATTTTATAAAAAAAATAAACTAAAAGTTATTTACCGGACTCATTAGATTTTCTATAATAATAATTGGCTTTTTCTAAATCTCCTTTTTTTTGAAAATAACTACTTAAAATAATACATAATTTACGATTATAAGGATATTTTACTACTGCTTCCTCCCAGTATGATACTGCTGTTACAGTATCAGCTTTCATAAAATAATAATTGCCTATATTAATATAAGGAACGTAAGAATTAGAATCTATTTTCATTATCCTTTTATTCAAATTAACAGCCATATCTAATTCACCTGCTTTATTATATAAACCGGCAAGCTGCGATATAGCATCTATAAATTCAGGATTTAAGTCAATAGCTTTTTTATAATGTTTTATTGCTTTTTTATAATCATTTAACATCTGATAACAATATGCCAAATTAGCATAAGCCATATAATTTTCAGAATTCGCTTTAATAGATTTTTTAAAATATAATAAAGACGTATCATAATCTTTGTAATAATTCAAATAAACAGTACCTAAACTATTAAATAAATAAATATCTGTCCTCGGATATATTTTGAGAGCTTGTTTAAAATGTTTTATTGATAATTCTACATCTTGTTTTATTTGCTTTCTTGCCTGTTCTATTTCTATATTATTCCTTGTTTTGTTTTGAATATCCTGATCAAGTTTAATAATATTATTTTCTGCATTCATCATTAAGGCACCAGCATATAATCCATTTGCTTTTACAGAATTTTTGAGATATTTGATATCGTGAGAATAAAGAGTTATGCTATCTTTCCAGTTTCTGTTGCGCGCTATTGTCTTAACAGTATAAGGTATTAATATGATAAGTAATACACAGATTAATTTGTATTGTGATTTGACAGGAACATATTTTTTTTGCAAATCAATTTTTAAGATTTTAAATAATAAAAACGCTAATATTATACAAAATCCAAGCGAAGAAAAGTAAACAAGTCGTTCACCAACAATTCCTGTTACAAGAACTAATATATTTGAAAATACTGATATTGTGAGCAGATAATATAAAATAGCAAATGATAATATATGCTTTCTCTTAAAATTAACTATTGCATAAATAAATATTGACAGATAAAAAACAAAAGATATTATCACCCATACATTTGACCAGTTGACAACAGGAATCATATTATATCCGTAATAAAATCTTAAAGGATGTGGAAATATCAATAATTTTAGATAAAACAATAAAACATAAAGCCCTGTTGAAATTCTGATAAATATATTTTTTTCATCTACTAATGGATTTTGCCAAAAAAATATTTGTGAATCATCAGGAAGTAAATAAAGCTTGGGAACAAATATTACTATTATAACAGTTATTGCCAGCAAGGCAAATAAAATAATTGTTTTTTTTAAAGAGGTCTTTGTAAAAAAATATATAGCAAGAGGAA
>CAZZDX010000081.1:0-11554 GCA_964653185.1 uncultured Bacteroidales bacterium | reverse complement strand
AACAACTTATGAACTTCCTGATAATGTAAGAGGAAATACAGGAATAATTCATAAACTTATGTCTGTTTTTTATTTAAGCGGACTTATGAAAACAATACTTATTTTATGTCTAATAATACTTTTATGTGTGTTTTTCTATTATATTAAACAATATCTAAAATCATTTATTTGGTTTATGGACAGTAAATTAAGACCTTTTTTTACAAAGCGTTTTAAATTTTTTAAGGTGTTTTTAATTATACTTTTTCTTATACTTGTTGCAATTCATATTATCCTGTTATATATCGGTATATCAAATGTTATAAGTGGAATATTGTTTATTTTATTAATAGCTATTGCAATATTTGGCATTTGTGAGTTGATTTTTAAATTATTAAAAACAAAAAAAGAAACAATAATTAATATTAGATTGTTTACAGGAACATTTTTTTTTGCATTAATAATTGTTGAATTATTTTTAAGATACGCAATAGCAGAATATATTACTTATCCTGAAAAAAACACACCTTTTTATTATAATTATGTTTATGGTTGTAAATATGTTTTAAATCATAACATACATAAAAAAGGACATATTTTTACATATAATCAAAAACAGAAAATAATTATAAAATTCAAAGAATATAAATATGAACTTAATACAAATTCTGAAGGACTGAGAGACAGAGAATATACGGCAACTAAATCTGACAGAGAATATAGAATTATTGGATTAGGAGATTCTTTTACAGAAGGAAGAGGCGTATGTTCTGATTCAACATGGGAAAAATTTTTAGAAAGAGGTCTGAATAGAAAAATAAAAAATAAAAAAATTACTGTAATAAATGCAGGAATTGCTGGTAGTGATCTTTTTTTTGAGTATCTATTATTAAAGAAAAGATTACTAAAATATAATCCTGATTTGGTTATATTAGCAATAAATTCATCTGACATTGAAGATGTTGTAATTAGAGGTGGAATAGAACGATTTAAAAAAGATAATGCTATAAGAGATAAGAAAATAAATTGTCAGATGTATCTGTATTCATTGAGCTATATCTTCAGACATATAAATCATGACATATTAAAAAAAGATTATTTGTTATTAAAACATAAAGAAAGAAAGAAAAAAGAAAAAAAAGCTATAAAAAAAAATTATTCCTGCATCATGAAATTCAAAAAATTATCTGAAGATAAAAAATTTGATTTATTAATTGTATTTCATCCTACAAGTAATGAGGTTATAAGGGGAAAATGGGAGTTTAATAATCTTATAAAAAAAATAAATTCTGATACAGATATACAAACTCTAAACTTGCTTGACTATTATTTGAATAAAACAAATATATCTAAACAAAATATCTCACAATATTACTGGGACATAGATTTACATCATAAAGCCAAGGGATATAAAATCTTTGCAAAAGCCATAGAGAATAAAATTTTAAATTTAGATTCAGCATATATAATATTTGGCATCTTTCAAAATTAATTAATCATTACATTTAGTATGAATTGTAAACCGCAATATAAAAAATGCCTAATATTTCAATTATTATTTTTAAGTTTAAATTGTCTTGCTACAAATTTTTATGATAAGAATATATCTGTAAATTTTAATCTCAACACAAAAAATGATACAATCAAAGTCCAAAAATATTTTATTGTAAACAAAATAGAAATCAAAGGAAATAAAGTAACTAAAGAACATATTATTTATCGTGAGCTATTATTTAAAGAAAATGACACAATAAGTTCCAAAGATTTTTATAAAATCATTAAAAAAAGCAAAGAAAATCTGTTAAATACTTCGTTATTCAATTTTGTTACAATAGATACATCAATAACCAATTCAAATTTAGTTAACATCAAAATTAATCTTATTGAACGTTGGTACACTTGGCCTACTCCTTTGTTTGAATTTTCTAACAGAAATTTTAATTCATGGTGGGAGACAAAAGATTTTTCAAAATTGGACTATGGCTTATACCTTGTAAGATATAATTTCCTGGGCAGAAAAGAAAACTTAAAAATCCTTTTCTGTTTAGGATATGACGAAAGATATGGAATTACATACGAAATTCCTTATATAAATAAAAAACGTACCATAGGACTTGGTTTTCAAACTGCTTACGGACGTAATCATGAAGTTGATTATACATCTTTTGAAAATAAACTTAAATATTTTAAAGATACAAAAAATTATGTTCAGGAAAAATACAGTTCTTCTTTAAAATTAATATACAGAAAACATATTCATAACACACATATATTAAAATTACAATATAATAATTTTAAATTTGCTGATACATTACTAACTCTTAATGAAGATTATTCTTTTAATAATAAAACAAAAACAGAGTATCTTTCTTTATATTATAAATATATAAAAGATTACAGGGATTACCATTCTTATCCTTTAACAGGCTATTATTTTGATATTGAATTAGCAAAAAAAGGTTTAGGAATTTTTAATAAAGAAAAAACAAACTTATTTTATATTCACAGTTCTATAAGAAAATATTGTAAAATAAATAAAAAGTTATATTTTGCATCAGGAATAAATGCAAAAATCTTAGGCACAGATAAAAATATGCTGCCATATTTTATGCAAAGAGGTCTTGGCTATGGTGGAGATATTGTGAGAGCTTATGAATATTATGTTATTGATGGACAAAATTTTGGACTATTAAAAACAAATCTGAAATATGAACTATTACCTACAAAAGTTTATGAATTTAATTTTATTCCATCTAAAAAATTTAACAAAATTCATTATGCTATATATTTGAATTTATTTGCAGATGCTGCTTATGTTGATGATAAAAATTATTATCAATATAATAATAACTTAGCAAATCAGTTTATCTTTGGCACAGGTATTGGAATTGATTTTGTTACTTATTATGACAAAATATTAAGAATAGAATATTCTATAAATAAATCAAAAGAAAGTGCTGTTTTTATACATTTTACATCACCTATTTAAAAAAAATTATGAATTATGAATTTTGAGTTATAAATTTTGAATATTGAGGTATCGTCTCAATAATTAATGGTAAATTATACAATATAAAATATAAAATCCAAAAATCAAAATACAAAATACAAAATAAACCCCAAAACCTAAATCCCATCAGGCAGTTGCCTGATTGAACTTGGGATTTATTTTAATTAATACCATTACTTTTTGAGGGGATACAATATTGAGCTTGTAACTAATTAATAATGAACTAAATACAAAAATATAAACAAATGAAAATTGCATTATATGGAAGAACTTTTAACAAAGACACTTCACAGTATATACAACTGTTAATAACAAAACTTGAACATTTTAAATCTAATCTGATAGTTTATGAACCATTTTATAATCTTATTAAACATAAAGTAATTTTTTCTTCTAAGATATCTCTTTTCAATACTCATGAAGAGATAAAAAATAATAATATTGATTTTTTGTTTAGTATTGGAGGAGATGGCACATTACTCAGAACCATAACATTAATAAGAGATTCGGGAATACCTGTTTTAGGAATAAATACAGGAAGATTAGGATTTTTATCCAGTATTTCAAAAGAAGAAATTATACCTGCAATAAATAGCATTATAAATAAAGATTTTTATTTAGACAAAAGATCTTTATTAAAACTTGAAACAAATAATAATTTATTCGGTGATAATAATTATGCTTTAAATGAACTGGTTGTTCACAAAAAAGATTTCTCAACTATGATTGTTATTAATGCTTATATTAATGATAAACTTATTAATTCATATCGGGCTGACGGATTAATAATAGCAACGCCGACCGGCTCTACAGCATACTCTTTAAGTTGCGGAGGACCAATTATAACTCCGGGATCAAAAAATTTAATTATTACACCTATAGCATCGCACAATTTAACCGTACGTCCTATTGTTGTATCTGACGACAATATTATTAAACTTAAAATTAACGAAAAAAATAAGAAAATTTTGGTATGCCTTGATTCCAGGTCAGAAACTGTTGACTCTGCTACTGAACTTATTGTAAGTAAAGAAAGTTTTAAGTTTAATTTAATTAGAATGAAAAATAAAAATTTTTTTGAATCTATAAGAAACAAACTTTTATGGGGATTAGATATAAGGAATTAAATATATACTCTGCTTCGTAATAATTTGAGCTAATTTATATATTATAAACGATAAAATTGTTAAATCGCTAAACTGTTAAATGGTTATATGGTTAATGAAACAATGACAATGAATGACGTGAGCGAAGCGAACAAATGACTATGAATGACAGCGAAGCGAAATGACAAATTATATTACGCAAAATATAACCTTTCAAAGTATAAGTTTATTTAAAAATTTGTAACTTATATCCTTTTTTTTAGTAAAAATTTATTAATTTACTACTGATAACTTAATTTTTGATTTTAATAATTAAATAGATATTATAATAATTTTATTTATTAAAAAAAAAACAATATCTTTGCATATTTAAAATCAATTATAAATTGAATAAAAATAAATACATGAAAAAAGTATTTATTATCTTATTAATAATATTAATGGCTTCTGAATATTCTTATGGTCAGAGAAGGGGAAGAGGAGGAGGAGGACACCGTGAGGAAATATCAATTAGTCCTGTATTAACTAATTTCTTAGGCGAATTAGGAGGTGCTAATGATATAGGCACTAATGGAATTAAAGATTTTAATTTCAGGGCAGTAAGACCAGGCATTAATGTTGCTTATCTCTATGGACTATCTGATGCAATATATATAAAAACTAACTTAACTTATGCTTTTCTGTCAGGAAATGATAAATATACAGAAGAACCTTGCAGAAATAACAGAAACCTACATTTTCGCTCTTCTATTATTGAACTATCAAGTCAATTAGAATACTCTATAATAAGAAAAAAACAAGGACATAGATATAACCTTAGAAAAAGAGGCGTGTTTGGACTAAAAAATGTAAGAGTAACTTCTTATGTATTTACAGGATTAGGAATGTTTTATTTTAACCCTAAAGCAAAGGACTTACGCGAAGATGGTGATGGTAAATGGCATTCACTTAGACCTTTATGCACCGAAGGACAAGGATTAGTTCCAACAAGAGAAAAATATTCCCTTTTGCAAATATGTATCCCTTTAGGAATTGGTGTTAAATTTGCATTAGATAAAAGATGGTCTGTCGGACTTGAATACGGTGTAAGGAAGACCTTTACCGACTATATTGACGATATTAGCATTACTTATTTTGACAAAAATGAACTGCTCAAGCAAAAAGGAGATTTATCTGTATATTTTGCCAACCCTGCAAAGAACACCCTTTCACCTAATGTAACAGCACCAGGACAACAACGCGGAGACCCAAGAGACAAGGACTCTTATATGTTTGGAATTATCTCTTTGTATTACAAAATACCACGAGGCGGTATTATGGCTATGTTCTACTAAATTGTATCTATATAAAACCTCCATGTCCAAAGACAGTTCTTAATTAATTATTAATTACAAGTTTTAAGTTTTTATTTTTTGTCTTGTTAAAGATGTAATCAACTAAAAATGAATTGATTAAGAAAATATAAAGTATCGTCTCAATAATTAATGGTAAATTATACAATATAAAATCCAAAATCTTTACCCCGTTAGATATTAAAATAAACAATGTTCATACTCTTTATGAATAAAAATCTTTTAGAATTTTAATTATGTTATTAACAAATTATCTAACGGGGCAAGCTCAAAATCCAAAATAAATCCAAAAACACATCAGGCAACTGCCTGATGGAATTTGGGTATTAAAAATTGGAATTTATTTTGAACTTGGGATTTATTTTAATTAATACCATTACTTTTTGAGAGGATACAATATAAATGCCGTCAGGCAACTGCCTGATCCAACCGTATAAACAAATGAAAAAAAGTATATCATTATTAATTATTATATTTTGCTCTATTTATGCATTCTCTCAACAATCAGAACTGGGTGTATTTTTAGGTGGCTCTTATTATACAGGCGACCTAAATCCTTATAAACATTTTGCTCTTACAAAACCTGCCGCAGGACTTATTTACAGATATAACATAAATTCACGATTTACTTTTAAAATAAATGCTTACTATGGCACTCTGCAAGGGAATGATGCTAAAATTAAATTTAACGAAAAAAGAAACCTAAGTTTTAAATCATCTATATTTGAAATTTCCACACAAATAGAACTAAACTTTTTTGATTATATACCCGGAGATATGGAACATTGCTTTGCTCCTTATATATTTGCAGGTGTGTCATTATTTAATTTTAATCCAAAAGCTGAATATAATGGCAAATGGTATAAACTAAAACCATTAGGGACTGAAGGACAAGGAACTTCCATTCCTGATGCACCTAATCCATACTCACTTACAACGGTTGCCTTTCCTTTTGGAATAGGAACAAAATATAACCTTACTAAAAATATAACCTTTGGACTGGAATGGGGACTAAGAAAAACTTTTACTGACTATATTGATGATGTTAGCACTGTATATGCCGACCCTTCAACATTAAGCAGTGAAAACACTCCTATTTCTGCTTTACTTGCAGATCGCTCATTTAAAGACCCTAATCAAACAGAAAGTAATACAGGTCTTCAACGTGGAAATTCTAAAACAAAGGACTGGTACTCTTTTGCAGGAATAATATTAACTTTTAAAATAAATAATAAAACCAAAATATGCTCTGCTTATAATCAACACAAAGTAAACTATAATAAAAAATAAAAAACTGTTAAATGGTTAAATTGTTAAATTGTTTGACGTTTGTTTGTAGAGACGATGCATGCATCGTCTCTACTGAGGTTAAATTACTAAATTATTAAATGGTTAATGAAATTAATGACTATAACAAGTAAAAAATTAAAAAGTAATTATCAATAACATAACACTATCAATGACAATAAATGAGAGCGAAGCCAAATTATATTATGCAAAGTATAAAAACAAATTCTCTTTTTATCATTTAAACAAATGGATATTAAAGACCAAATAAATTTAAAAAAATTACCTGAACATATTGCCATTATTATGGATGGTAATGGTAGATGGGCTCAAAAAAAAGGTAAAAAAAGAATTTTTGGACATAAAAATGGAGTTATTTCTGTTAAAAAAATTGTTGAAGCCAGTGCAGAATTAGGAATTAAATATCTTACTTTATATGTATTTTCAACAGAAAATTGGAAACGACCTAAATATGAAGTAAATGCACTAATGAATTTATTAGTAACAACTATTAATAAAGAAATAAATACACTAAATGATAATAATATCCGTTTACTAACAATTGGAGATTTAAATAGTTTACCAAAAAATTGTAACAAAAAACTCATGCAAGCTATAAAAAGCACTTCTAATAATACACGGTTAACTTTGGTATTAGCCCTGAGCTATAGCTCACGCTGGGAAATTGTTAATGCTACAAAAAATATTGCACAAAAAATTAAAAATAACGAAATATCAATAAATGATATTAATCAAAATCTGTTTGAATCTTTTTTAACAACATCTTTAATACCTGACCCTGAACTACTGATACGTACAAGCGGCGAATACAGAATCAGTAATTTCCTGTTATGGCAAATAGCTTACTCAGAACTATACTTTACAAAAAAATTATGGCCTGACTTTAGAGAAGAAGATTTGTATAAAGCTATTATTGATTATCAAGAACGCGAAAGAAGATTTGGAAAAATCAGTAAACAGATTAATTAAAAATTAGGCATTGCTAATTAAGGGCTTGTAAAAAAATTAAAAAAATGTAATAATTGGAAAAATTATGGATAAGAACTTAAAAAAATCTTTGCAATTTTTTCAATTATTCAACAATAATAAACTATATTTAATTAGCAATATCAAAAATTAACAATTAATAATGAACAAAAAATATATATTTTCTATAATTACATTACTATTTATCACCTTATCATTAAAAGCACAAATAAATTTAGGAGATGACTTATCACAAATAAATTATTCAAACCCAAAAGAATATGAAATAGGAGGAATAACTATAACAGGAATACAATATATAGAAAATAATGTATTAATAGAACTTACAGGACTTACTATCGGAGATAGAATAAAAATTCCCGGAGAAAAAATTACAAAAGCTATAGAAAACTTATGGAAACAAGAACTCTTTGAAGATATCACTATATCAGCTTCTAAAATACAGGGAAATATAATATTCCTTGACATCAACTTAAAAGAACTACCAAGATTATCTAAATATTCACCAACAGGTATAAAAAAATCAGAACTTGATAATATACGAAAGGAAATAAAACTAACCAAAGGCGATGTTGTTACCAATAATCTGATTATAAGAACTAAAAATACTATAAAACAATATTTTACTGATAAAGGATATGCAAATACAGAAGTAAATATCAGACAAAAAAAAGATACAACAACAGCAAACAGCGTTATCTTATTTATAGATGTTAACAAAAAAAATAAAATAAAGGTAAATAATATAACATTTTATGGAAATACAAAATTTTCTGATACCAAACTAAAACATTTTTTGAAAAATACTAAAGAAAAAAACATTTTTAGACCTTTTTATAATATTGACTCTCTTATTATTAAAATACCTGTTATTATTATATCTGAACATAGTCCTGTATCATTAGCACATCAACTTAATAATTATTTAAAAAAAAGAGTTGTATTAAGAATTTTTAAATCCTCAAAACTTATTAAAAAGGACTATGAAGATGACAAAATAAAAATTATTGAAAAATATAATGAATTAGGATATAGAGATATAAAAATAGAAAAAGATACAATTTATAAATATGACAACAAAACAGTTAATATTGATATTACTATTAATGAAGGTAATAAATACTATTTTAGAAATATTACATGGTTAGGTAATACAAAATATTCATCTGATGAATTAAATTCTATTCTAAGAATTAAAAAAGGAGATATTTATAATAAAAAAATATTAGATGCAAATATATATATGAATCTGGAAGGTAGAGATATAAGCTCTTTATATATGGACGATGGGTATCTTTTCTTTAATATTGACCCTGTTGAAGTAATGGTTGAAAATGATTCTATTGACCTTGAAATAAGAATTCATGAAGGCAAGCAAGCTATAATTAACAAAGTAACAATTAAAGGAAATGTCAAAACAAATGATAATGTCATAATGCGTGAAATAAGAACCAAACCAGGAGATTTATTTAGCCGTTCTGATATTATAAGAACACAAAGAGAATTAGCACAACTAAGGTATTTTGATGCAGAAAAACTTGCAGTAAATCCAAAACCAAATCCATCAGACGGTACCGTTGATATTGAATATGTTGTTGAAGAAACTTCTTCTGACCAGGTAGAACTATCGGGAGGATGGGGAGCCGGCAGGGTCGTCGGATCATTAGGACTGTCATTCAATAACTTCTCTTTAAAAGATTTTTTAAAACCAAGTGCATGGAGCCCAATACCTACTGGCAATGGACAAAAATTATCTTTAAGAGCACAATCTAATGGTCTTTACTACCAATCTTATAATGCTTCTTTTGTTGAACCATGGCTCGGCGGAAAAAAACCAAACTCTTTTAGCGTCTCTGTCTATAATTCTACGCAATCTAATGGTCTGAAAAAAACTGACCCTGACAGACAATTCATTAAAATTAACGGTATATCTTTTGGATTAGGAAAAAGATTAAAATGGCCTGACGACTACTTTACACTATATCAAAATATAAGCTTCCAAAATTATGAACTAAACAATTTTTACTCAACATTCTCATTTAACAAAGGACATTCTAATAATTTTAGTTATTCTATATCTCTGTCAAGAAATTCTATTGATGCTCCTATTTATCCCAGAACAGGATCTGAAATATCTCTGACACTACAACTAACACCACCTTATTCATTATTTCAGGATAAAGATTATTCTACAATGAGTAATCAGGAAAAATATAAATGGATAGAATATCACAAATGGAAATTTAATACTTCATTATTTACAAAACTTTTAGGAAATCTAGTGTTAAATACAAGAACAAAATTCGGGTTCCTTGGACTATATAACAGAAATATTGGAATATCACCTTTTGAAAGATTTTATATAGGTGGCGACGGATTATCTGGATTCTCATTAGACGGAAGAGAAATAATAGCCCTCAGAGGATATTCGAACAGCTCTCTTACACCTTCTAATCCTATAGGCACAAGCAACTATATTGGCGGAACCATATATAACAAATATACTGCTGAAATCAGATATCCCGTATCATTAAATCCTATGGCTACAATATATGTATTGGGATTCGTAGAAGCAGGTAATGCATGGCTCAAATTTAACAAATTTAATCCTTTTGATATAAAAAAATCAGCAGGTGTTGGCATTCGTATATTTTTACCAATGTTCGGACAATTAGGCCTTGACTGGGGCTATGGATTTGATGATATACCAGGAAATCCAGGTGCTAATAAAGGACAATTCCATTTCTCTATCGGTCAATCTATTGAATAATAATAAACATAATATTTAATCATTTGTTTATATTTTGTAATTAGTTCACGTGGTAAACAAGCAATGTCATTTAGTTAAGCATAGAGATTTTATATTATTAAAAATATTAACCATGTTAAATAAAATTTATACTTTTGTCTGCTTTGAACAAAAAACAAAGTTTAAATATAATGACAACTAATGACCTTTAATGACAGCCCGTAAGGGCGTAATGACCATCAATGACATATATATTATATTAAAATTATAACCGTTTATAGTAATATCAATACAAAATAAATAAATAAATAATTAATTAATTAATTAAATAATAAAAAAAGGAGAACAAAAAAATGAAAAAATTAATTCTATCTGTAATCTTGAGTTTTACTATTATATCAGCATCTTTTTCACAAAAATTTGCTTTTGTTGATACTGATTACATTCTTGAAAATATTCCTGAATATGAAGCAGCTAAATATAAGCTGGAAGATATATCAGTAGAATGGCAAAAAGAAATTGAAGCAAAATTTTCTGAAATAGATAAACTTTATAAAGCATATCAGTCAGAAGAAGTATTATTACCGGAAGATATAAAGAAAAAAAGAGAAGATGAAATTATAGAAAAAGAAAAACAGGTAAAAGAACTTCAAAAACAAAAATTCGGTAAAGATGGCGATTTATTTAAAAAACGACAAGAGCTAATCAAACCTATACAGGATAAAGTATATAATGCTATTTCAGAATTAGCCGAAAATGAAAATATTGCAATCATCTTTGATAAATCAGGCAGCTTAACAATGCTATACTCTAATCCAAAATATGATAAAAGTGATGTTATTCTTGATAAACTTGGATATGGTATAGGAACAAAAAAAGAAGAATAATCAATAATCTAAACTTTAATTTGTTCGCATAAGTCGAACTGGTAAGACAGTTGTTTGAGGAAAATCTCTTTATGTTATTGATTATCAATAACTTATGCTAAAATTTATCATGAACTTGCGATTTAACTTTTCCAAAGTTGTCGCGAGACCTAAAGTTGCATAAATTAAACGACATT
>CAZZDX010000080.1:0-11607 GCA_964653185.1 uncultured Bacteroidales bacterium | reverse complement strand
TTATATACATATACACCTAACATATTTCTTTATCCATAAAAAATACCGAAGAGCCCTATTAATTCAATCATTACATTTTTTTCAATTTTTCAACAATAATAAACTATATTTAATTAGCAATAGCAAAAATAGTTGTTACTAAAATACAAAGACCTTTGAAAATTTTTTTTACACATCCAATATTTAAAATTATAGCAGAAGTTGCAGAAGAAACTAATAAGCCAACTTATGTTGTAGGCGGATACGTCAGAGATATTATATTAAATCGTCCTTCAAATGATATTGATATTGTTACTGTTGGCAAAGGCATTGACCTTGCCGAAAAAGTTGCAGAAAAAACAGGAGAGCATACAAAGATAAGCATCTTTAAAAATTTTGGGACAGCAATGTTTTTATACAAAGATGTTAAAATTGAATTTGTGGGAGCAAGAAAAGAATCTTATCAAACTAACTCAAGAAAACCTTTTGTTGAAGACGGCACTTTGGAAGATGACCTGAAACGAAGAGATTTTACTATTAATACACTTGCTATTCAATTACAAAAGAATAATACAGATAAAAATCAATCGGGCAATTGTCTGATTATTGACATTTTTAACGGATTAAAAGATATTGAAAACAAAATTATTAAAACTCCTCTCAATCCTGATATAACATTTTCTGATGACCCGCTCAGAATGATAAGAGCTATAAGATTTGCAACGCAACTAAACTTTGAAATAGAACAAAATTCTCTCTCTGCTATAAAACAAAATGCTGACAGAATTAATATTGTATCAAAAGAACGAATTTCTGAAGAACTAAATAAGATAATACTTGCTGATAAACCTTCTATAGGATTCAAATTACTTTTTGATACAGGACTTCTTAAAATAATATTTCCTCAATTATATAATTTATATGGTGTTGATGTAATTAATGGCAAAAAACATAAAGATAATTTTTATCATACACTTAATGTATTAGATAATATTGCTTTAAAATCAGACAATCTATGGCTTAGATGGGCAGCAATATTACACGATATAGCAAAACCTTTAACAAAAAAATTTAGTTTGTCTGTTGGATGGTCTTTTCATGGACATGAGTTTTTTGGAGCTAAAATGACACCTCTTATATTTAAAGAATTAAGATTACCTTTAAATGAGAAAATGAAATATGTGCAAAAACTCGTTTCACTTCACCACAGACCACTTATATTATCAAAAGATCAGGTTACTGACTCTGCTATCAGAAGATTACTCTTTGATGCAGGAAACGATATAGATGACCTAATGTCGCTCTGTGATGCTGATATTACTTCTAAAAATCCTGAAAGAGTAAGACAATATCTTAAAAATTTCCAAACAGTGCGTGCTAAACTAAAAGAAATAGAAGAAAAAGATAAAATAAAAAATTGGCAGCCACCTGTATCAGGCAGTGATATTATGAAAGCTTTTGACTTAAATCCTTGCAGGGAAGTAGGTATAATAAAAAATGCTATCAGAGAAGCTATCCTTGATGGAGAAATTAAAAATAACTATAAAGATGCTTATACATTTATGCTCAAAAAAGGAAAATCTCTTGGTCTTACACTTAAAAATAAGTAATTAATATTCTGACTGACTCATAATTTTTCAGTATCAGGATTTTTGTTTTTAGTTCAAAGCACGAAGCACATAATTAATAATATTTTTTATCATAATATTTTATGTCATTATCTAAAAAAGTTATATCTTTGTATTTTGTAATTGAATTTTAATCCTTTAAAAAAAAATTATGATAATAAAAAATTATTCATGTGTGTCCACACACACATACATAAATAGTGTCAAAACGACTATTGTGTTATGTATTATTTTCTTATTTTTATTCTATGTGAAAAAATCTTTTTCACAACCAGTAGGTGATTTTTGGGATATATCAGGAAATTCAAACTTGACTGAGATGTCTAGACTTGGTTCTGATAATGATATGCCCATCAATTTTGTAACAAACAATCAGTTGCGTATGCGGCTAATGCCAGATGGTAAATTTGGTATTGGATTAGAAAATCCTCAACATACTTTGCATATCCATTCCAGTGAAATGATAAATCCAAATGATATTAGCTCCCCAAGTGATAACACTTCTGTAAGAGGTATAAACCTTGCAACTTCTTATGCTTATAATGCAATACAAATCACAAACTTTACAACAGGAAAAGATAAACATGATGGTTTACTTATCGGATTAAAAGATAAGAATGCTTTTATCAATTTGCAGGAAAAGGCAAATATGATGTTTCAGATAAATGGAAGCACAAGTTTTTCAATATTTCCAAATAGGAATATCGGCATAGGTACAAATAATGATGAAGCAAAGCTAAACATATTTGCATTAAAGCAGAATGGAATTATAGTAACAAACTATAATAATACTAATGGCTATACAATAAAAGCCAAAGTAAGCAAAGATAATACAAAAGCTTTTGTGGCAGAAAATAAAAACAAAGAAAATTTCGTTGTATATGGAAATGGAAATACAGGCATAGGAACCAATAATCCACAAACCAAATTGCATGTTTTTGATGGAAATATACAAATTGAAAATCCTTCTGTGTTTTGGACCAGTGAGAATTGGCACGTTATTCTTGCTACACCTCTTGGCAGTGCTTGGCGAACAACGGATGCATCCAGCACTCATGGAAAATATTTAGGATTTGGACAAACTACCTCGGGTTGGTATTGGATAATGTCAGATGCAACAGATGATACTCAACCTGCTGAATATCCTATGTCTTTCTTTTTTGATGCTAATTCTAATGTATTTTTAGATGTTCGCGGAACAATAAGAGGATGTAAAATAAAGGCAAATAATTTAAATGGATGGTGTGATTATGTTTTTGATAAGGATTATAAACTGCAATCATTACCGGAATTAGAAAAGTATATAAAACAAAATAAACATCTTCCTGATATGCCAACAGAAAATCAGGTGCTTGAAAATGGAATAGATTTGGGAGAAATGAATATGAAACTTCTTAAAAAAATAGAAGACCTTACATTATATATCATTGATTTACAAAAACAAATTAACAAACTTAAACAATAACTCTTATGAAAACAATAAAATATATTACAATAGTTACAGGAATAATAATTTTGTCTTTTTCTTGTAAAAAGGAAGAAATTTTTTATGGTGGTATTGGACTTACTGCTACCTATGTCCTGAACAAATATATCCTGACAGATATGAAAGCAGAAATTTTTTCTAATAATGATACTTGTAAATATTCTGATGTTACAATAAAATTAAATTTTAAAGGTTTATTAGTAGGTGAAGATGTTGAAAACAGTGTACATCTCGGAGTGGACCCAACAGTAATTGAAACACCATATTTTATTAATGTTATTAAAGATGTGAAAATTTATTCTAATAATAACAATCCTTTTTCCATATATGATGAGTTGGAATTAGGATGCCCAGCATATTCACTATCTATAGGAGAAGAGTTAGGTTATTCTCCCAAATATTTCTTTTTATTTAATCCTCCGGATACTTCAGATTATTATTATTTTACTATAAAAATAACAGATATTTACGATAATCAATTTGTTGCTACAACAGATTCCATTTATATAACAAAATAAACGAATAAAACAATTAGAAAACAAAATAAAATAATTTATATTATGAAAATAATAAAATATATTACATTAGTTACAGGAATAATAGTTTTGTCTTTTTCTTGTAAAAAAGAAGAAATAAAACCTATCTACATTCTGAACAAATATATCCTGACAGATATGAAAGCAGAAATTACTTCCGGTAATGACACTTGTAAATATTCTGATGTCACAATAAAATTAAATTTTAAAGGTTTATTAGTAGGCGAAGATGTTCAAAATAGTCTTATACCTGGTCTAGGCATACCCAACGGAGCAATTGAAATACCATATTTTATTAATGTTATTAAGGATATAGATATAAAAGCTTACTCTAATAATTACAATTATTATTATTATAAAACTGTCTTTTACATATATAGACAAAAAATTGATGGATATATCCATTCAAGTTCACTTATTGGAGAAGAGTTAGGTTATTCCCCAAAGTATTTGTTTTTAAAAAATCCTCCGGATACTTCAGATTATTATTGTTTTACTGTAAAAATTACAGATATTTATGACAATCAATTTGTTGCTACAACAGATTCCATTTATATAACTAAATAAAAAAATGTTTAAAAAAATATTTACATATCTTATTTTAATATTTTTAACTATTTACAATGGATATGCACAACCGGTAAATAAAAAAATAATACAAAAAGCAGGATTAAATTTTTACAATTTTATTACAGACAATAACTATAATAAAAAAATCATTAAAGTTCAAAAATATCATTATTATCAAAACACATTAACCTATTCAACAATTGTATTTAAAAATAATGACTGGGTAATTGTATCTTCTGATAAAAGAGCAGACCCTGTATTAGCCTATTCCGACGAACATTCATATTCTGAATTTACTCCCCCAAATGTAAGTTTTTGGTTAGAACAATATGATTTATATATTTATGAAATTAAAAATAAAAATTACATTAATAAAGAAAACATTAATTACAGTGAAATATGGAACGATTTAATAAATAATAATTTAGAAAAATATAAACAAGAAAAAAGTGTAGTAGTTGACCCCTTAATAACTACAAAATGGGGACAAAGCTCATCTAATACAGGAAATGACCCTTATGCTTATAATTATTATGCCCCTTCAGGTACTCCTCCAGATATTTGTGAACATACAAAGGCAGGATGTCCTGCTGTGGCAGCAGGACAAATTATCAAATACCAGCAGTATCCAAACTGTGATATTTTTGACTGGTCAAAAATGCCAAATACATTGGATGCAAATGAACCTAATTATACTCAATATAAAAAAGAAATTGCAAACCTGTTGCGAAATCTTGGCGATAAAATGCATGCTTATATGGATACTGCTTACTATGGTTGTGATGAATCAGGAACTAACACAATTGACCAAATCCTATTTGCTTTGAAAAATGATTTTTATTATTCAACTGCTGTAGTAAAAAATAGAAGCGACTACGGTATTAATGACTGGAAAGATATTTTGTGTAACGAATTAGAATATAATAGACCAATTTTATATACAGGATTAAGTAGTGATGGAGGACATGCATTTGTTTGTGATGGATATAAAAAGCCATTATTTGGAAAAAAATTTCATTTTAATTTTGGATGGAATGGTGACGATGATGGCTATTATCGAATTGGCGATTGTGGCTTTCCATATTCTCAAAAAGTCATTATATATCTCTCACGTGCAATAAATTGCGAATCTTTTTTAACCGTTTATCAACATTATAAATATGGTCCTTTTTTTTATCAGTATAATAAATTTTATAATCCTGTTGCAGGAACAATAATTAGCAGTCCACAGCCAATAACCATAGCAGATGGTGATATAGTACATTACAGAGCTTACAATGAAATAGTATTAGAAAATTTTGAAACCGAAGATGGTGCTGATTTTACTGCTGAAATTATTCCTTGCCCTATAATATGCAATTTTACAAATTATAAAAACCTATCCAAATCAGATCAGTATCTCTCTGGATTTAATCAAAATAACATAACTAATGAAGACATTACCAACCCCTCAAATTTGGTGAATATTTATCCAAATCCTTCAAAAGATGTTTTTTATATTCATTTTAACTCTAATAATGTTTCTGGTAAAATAACCATATTCAATTATCTTGGAAATACAATATTAAATAAAAAGTTAACAAAAAATGATTTTGAAATAGATTTGTCTGATTATCCCGCTGGAATTTATTTAGTTAAATTTGTTTCAAATAATATTATTTATAATCATAAAATAATTAAACAATGAAAAAAAATATTTTAATTATATGTCTGTTATTAATATCAACAGGTGTTTTTGCTCAAAATAATTCTTTATTAGATAAATTAAGTATTGAATTAAACGGTGGCATCTTTTCAACAAAAGCAATTAACTTATTTGCCAGCAAGTTATCAGGCAGGCATCAATATTTTTATTATTTTCAAGGAAAAGAAAATTTGAATTTTGTAATATATTATCAGTTAAATAATCGGATTATGTTTTCAATCAATCAGAATTATGCAAAAATGTTTAACAAAAGAACTAATAACAGAGCTACTCTTTGGACAACCACACTAAACGTCAATGCAATATTAGCCAAATGGAAAAAGTTTGATATTAGATTAGCAGCAGGAAGCGGATTTGAGCAAATTCATTCTAAATGTTTATATGATATTTATCCTTTTGAAAATAATTTTTATGGTATTCCAGTTAAAACATCTGTGTCAGTAAATTATAAATTGAATGATAAACTTGAACTCTTGGTTAATTCTGATTTAACTTGCAATTTTTTATTTTATAATAAATTTATTGGCACAAATTCACGGGACTACCAAACGTGTTTTAATTCTTTTAACCTCGGACTTCGCTACACCTTTGGTAAAAAAGAAAAGCAAGAACAAGAATAAAAAGATTTTTAAATATAAACAACAAATAATGCAGTTGTCCAAAAAATAATCATCCAGTAGTATTATTAATATTTTTATAATTTTTGTTTCAAGTTTTTAGTTCAAAGCACAAAGTTCATAACTCATAATTCATAATTTTCAAGTTTCAAGTTCCAAGTATCAAGTTATTTATAGTCATTATATTGGTCAATAATTATTCGTAGGCATTTTTGAATTTTAGTTCATTTTAGGCATTTTGAATTTCATAATTCATAATTTTTTCCAAAGCCATCTTCAAAATATCATTATGGTCAAAAGCCAAATCAGGTATATTTTTAACAAAAAACCATTTAGCATCTCGTGCATCATCATCAGCTTTTACTTTTATATTATCTGATTTGGCAAATCCATAATAAACAACTGATATTGTTCTATGTCGCGGGTCGCGGTTGATTGCATCAAAAGTATAAAATTGTGTTAATTCTATATTTTCCAAACCTGTTTCTTCTTTTAATTCGCGTTTTGCAGCTTGTTTTAATGTTTCATCAATATTAACAAAACCACCGGGAAAAGCCCATTGTCCTTCAAAAGGAGGTCTGCCCCGTTGAATAAGCAAAACTTTTAATCCGTTAGCTTCTTTTAAAAAAATGAGCATATCAACTGTTAAGGCAGCCCTTGGATATTTATATGTATATGTCATAGAGTTTCCAGTTTAGAGTTTAGAGTTTCCAGTTTCAAGGCACAAAGGCACAAAACTCATAATTCATAATTTTCAAGTTACAAGCCAAAAGCTAATAGCCAATAGCCATTCAACAATAGAAAGTATATCTATATTTCAATAATAAATCTGTAATTCAACAGAGCATCTTTACCTGCATAGTCAACGCCTATTCGTGTTTTAGCTATAATATTATTTTTATTGATTTTTATTTTTTTGTCTTCAAGCCATATTATATTCCCTGTCAGGTTCAATGCAGAATGTTCACATTTTATTCCAAGAGTTTTTGCCAATTTTCCCGGTCCATTAGTAAAATTTTCTGATATTTTGGTTTTATTTGTTCTTTTTAGCATCGTATAAATTCCATCTGTTGGTTTAATAGCTCGTATGAGTATTGCATCAGGAATATTTTCTTTATTTGTTACAACATTAAATAAAGGATACATTCCATAGCAAAGATATACATAAGATACCCCACCTTGGTGAAACATTATCTCTGTTCTTTTTGTTCTTCTGTTGTTATAAGCGTGAGATGCTTTGTCTTTTGCACCGGCATAAGCTTCTGTTTCAGTAATAATGCCTCCTGTTATTATATCTCCATCAATTTTAGTATATAAATATTTACCTAATAATTTTTTTGCAATAAGCACAACATCATCACATAAATAGAATGATTTATCAATCTTTGACATAATTACAATATATATTAATAATTTCAGCAGCATGTGCTGACCCTAATTCATCTGCTTTTTTTAAGTCCTCGCATGCTTGTTTTCTCATATTTATTTGCAGTTTTGAGATTCCTAAATTATAATATGCATCAGCATTGTCAGCATCTATTTTTATAATTTTATTAAAGTCGTTTATTGCTCCTTTATAGTCCTTTAAAATACCTTTGGCAACTCCTCTGTTCAGATATGCTGATAAATAATTAGAATCCAGTTCTATAGCTCTGTTATAGTCATTTATAGCTTGTTTATATTTTTTCAAATCAGATTTAGCATTTCCGCGGTCAACATAGGCATTAATATAATCAGGTTTTAATTTGATAGCTTTATCATAGTTATCAATAGCTTCATAAATGTTGTAAGTTTTAGCATTGGCAATTCCGCAAGCCCAGTAGCCAAAAGGTCTGGAAGGATATTTTTTTATAACATCTGAAAATAGCGTTGTTCCATTCTTCCATACTTTGTTTCTGTTGTATGTTGTATATAAAAAAAATATAATATAGATTATAAGCACAACATATAAATAAGATTTTATTTTTATTGCTTTACGCGAAATTTTTTTGTCATTTATAAGAGTATAACATTGTCCTATTATAAAAAATAAACCTATATATGGAATATAAGTATATCTTTCTGCTGTGATAGCACGCCCAACAGGAATTATCTGTAATACCAAAGAAATAGTTATCAAAAAAAACATTAATCCAAAAGCCAAGTCCTTTTTCAACTTATTTGTCTTATTGATTTTTAGTATCAAAAATATTATTAATAAAATAATAACAGGAGCAATATAATATTCAATAGGTAAGAGTCCGTTTGTTTTAACAGGATAATAATGTAATGCAGATAAATTAAAAGGAAAAAACATTTTTATTATATAAAATATTATAGCATAACTTACAATAAAAATTCTGTCAAATGAAGTAAATAAAGGCATTTCATATATTCCTCCACCGGATTTTTGTGATAAGACAGCAATTATACCAAAGGCAACAGATAAAAGAAAAAATGGTATTTTTTCAATAATAATTTTACGATTAAATTTCCTTTTATAATAATAATCAAAAAGTATTAATACCACAGGCATTGTTACAGCCATTGATTTTGATAATAATGAAAAGACAAATAGCAGTAAGGAATAAATCAGATACTTATTTTTTTTGTTTTTTATATAATAAATGTATGTTATCAATGCTCCAAGATAAAACAGAGAATAAAGAACATCTTTTCGTTCAGAAATCCATGCAACAGATTCAACGTGCATAGGATGTATTGCAAAAAATAATGCTGCTATTGCTGAAGCTCCTGTTTTGCGGGTTAGTAAATAAATTAATTGAAATACAAGAATAATGTTTAAAAGGTGTAAGATAAGGTTTGTAGTATGAAAAGGTTTAGGGTTTAAATTGAAAAATTTATATTCAATGCTATAAGATAACATTGTAACAGGTTGATAATTAGCTTCATAGAAGTTGGTAAAATTTTTTTTAATATTTTGTTTTGAAAGGTCTTTTATATCATTATTATTAATGACATAATCCTGATCGTCCCAGTTAATTATAAATTCATTATTAACAGAGTTTGAAAAAATTATTGCTGTAAATAGTAAAATTAATAACAAAGACAAAATGTTTATATTTTTGTTAGATTTTGTCTCTTTTGTAATAATATTACTTTGAGGTTTATGTGATGATTTTTTATTTTTATATGATTTAATCATAAAAGGATATAAAATATAATTTTATCTAAAATTTCAAAATACAAATATGAACAAATATAGACAATCATTTATAAAAAAGTTGTAACAAAAAAGATTATTGTATTAAAAAAATAAATATTACTTGCTTAAATCTTAATATAAAAAGTAGTATATTTGCTACTTTTTAAAAAAAATATAACTTTTTAATAATTATTATGTCTCATACAAAATATATATTTGTTACAGGAGGCGTTGTATCTTCAATAGGTAAAGGTATTATATGTGCTTCATTAGCAAAACTTTTACAGGCAAGAGGTTTTTCTGTAACAATACAAAAAATAGATCCTTATATAAATATAGATCCCGGCACTTTAAATCCTTATGAACATGGTGAATGTTATGTTACAGAAGATGGTGCCGAAACAGATCTTGATTTAGGACATTATGAACGGTTTTTAAATATTGAAACTTCACAGGCAAATAATGTTACTACCGGCAGAATATATAAATCAGTGATTGAAAAAGAACGCAGAGGCGATTATCTTGGTCAGACAGTACAGATAATTCCTCATATTACAGATGAAATAAAATATAATATAAAATTACTTGGTGAGAAAGGAAAATTTGACTTTGTAATCACTGAGATTGGTGGCACAGTAGGAGATATTGAGTCATTGCCTTATGTAGAAGCTGTTCGTCAATTACGTTGGGAATTAGGTAATGACAGTATTTGTATTCATTTAACGTTAATACCTTATTTATCACCAATTGAAGAGCTAAAAACAAAACCAACTCAGCATTCGGTAAAGACCCTGTTAGGATATGGTGTCCAACCTGATATTATTATTTGTCGTACTGAAAAGCATTTACCTAAAGAATTACGCGATAAAATTGCATTATTTTGTAATGTAAATACAGAGTCAGTAATTGAAGCAGTTAATGCAGATACTATATATCAGGTGCCTGTTTTTATGAAAGAAGAAAAATTAGATACTTTGATTTTAAAGAAAACTAATCTGCCTTATGATAAAGAGGTTGATTTAATTAAATGGGAAGAGTTTTTATATAAATTAAAACATCCTAAATATGAGGTTACAATAGGACTTGTTGGAAAATATATTGAATTAAAAGATGCTTATAAATCAATTGTTGAATCATTTACTCATGCAGGAGTATTTAATAATTGTAAAGTTAATGTAAAACGTATTGGCTCAGAAAGTATAACTGATAATACTGTTAATGAAAAACTTAAAGGATTGCAGGGTATTCTTGTAGCACCTGGCTTTGGGAAAAGAGGTATTAAAGGCAAAATAATATCTGTAAAATATGCCCGTGAAAATAAAATTCCATTTTTGGGAATATGTCTCGGTATGCAATGTGCTGTTATAGAATTTGCAAGAAATGTGTTAAAATATGATGGATCTGATTCAAAAGAAATGAATCCTAATACAAAATATCCGGTTATTGACATTATGGAAGACCAAAAACAAAAGGCTAATATGGGTGGCACAATGAGATTAGGAGCTTATCCATGCGAAATCATTGAAAATACTATTGCTTATGATATATATCATAAAAAAAATATTAAAGAACGACATCGTCATCGTTATGAATTTAATAATAAATATTTTAATGAATATCAACATGCAGGAATGATTGCGTCAGGAATAAATCGTAGGGAAAATTTAGTTGAAATTATTGAATTAAAAAATCATCCCTGGTTTTTGGGCGTTCAGTTTCATCCTGAATATAAAAGTACTGTTGATAATCCACATCCTGTTTTTATAAATTTTGTTAAAGCGGCAATAGATAATAAAATTTAATGAAAAAATATATAGTGTAAAGCAGCAAAATTTTATGTCTCTGCTACAGATGACTATATAAGAGGAAACTTTTCTAAAGATATCAACTTTTCCAAAGTTGTCGCGAGACCTAAAGTTGCATAAATTAAACGACATTTAG
>CAZZDX010000079.1:0-11629 GCA_964653185.1 uncultured Bacteroidales bacterium | reverse complement strand
GAAATAAGTATATAAAGGAAATAGGGGATATAAGGGATATAAAAAAAGTAATCGTTCATAGTTTATTATTTTATAACTGTTTGTATCATTAAAATATATTAATTAATTGACCTAATTTCTAATTGACCTAATTGACCTAAAAAATGACCAATACCCAATGCAAAATGACCAAAATAATGACCAATGCCCCAATTTAGACATTGGAAATTAGGGCTTGTTTAGGTCAATTAGAGTAATTAGAGCAATTAGAAATTTATATTATAGACAACAATGTTGGTAAAGTTTTTTTTAAGCGACTAAATCTAATTATAAAAAATAGAATGTGAACGGATATAAAAAAATAAGTTATCCAATTTATACCCTTATACCTTTGTGCCTTATATCTTATATACATATACACCTAACATATTTCTTTATCCATAAAAAATACCGAAGAGCCAATATATTTTAATGTAAGTTAGAATTAATAAGGTTAAGAAATTCTGCACGTGTTTTACTACTTTTCATAAAGGCACCTGTAAAATCTGAAGTTATAGCAACAGAATTTTGTTTTTGCACACCTCTCATTTGCATACAAAGATGTTGAGCTTCAATTACCACAGCTACACCTAACGGATTTAATGTATCCTGAATACAATTTTTTATCTGTGTTGTCAACCGCTCCTGTATTTGTAGTCGTCTTGCAAAAACATCAACAATTCTTGGTATCTTACTTATTCCTACAATATATTTATTTGGAATATAAGCAACATGTGCTTTGCCAAACATAGGTAGTAGATGGTGCTCGCATAAAGAATATATTTCAATATCTTTAACTATGACCATTTGTTTATAATCTTCTTCAAATCTTGCTGAGAGCAATATTTCTTTAGGATTTTGATGATAACCCTGTGTTAAAAATTGTATGGCTTTAGCTACTCTTTCAGGCGTTTTTATCAGACCTTCGCGTGAAGGTTCTTCGCCAATGAGTTCTAGTATTTTAGTATATAAAATTTCTAATTCTTTAGTGATTTTAGGACTATATTCATCAATTTTTTTATATCCGGTCATAATATTTTTTTAAGAGTTTAAATTTTACAACATATAACAGTAAACAAATTTATGAATTTTTATACAAAAAATCTTCAGCTTTTTTAAAGGCATTAGTTAGCCCATCAACATTTTTGCCTCCTGCTGTTGCATAAAATTCTTGTCCTCCGCCACTGCCATTAATTTCTTTTGCAAATTCTTTTATGATATTTGCTGCATTAAAATTTTTGCTTTTAATAAGCTCTTCAGAAATTATAACAGTCAAATATGCTTTTTTATTATTTTCTGTGCCAAGAACTAAAAATAAATTGTCAACAGAATTTTTAATGTCAAAAGCAAGATTTTTAATGGCTGACATATCAAGATTTACTTTTGCTGCAATAAAATTTATGTTATTGATTTGTTTTATTTTATTAATTAATTCTGTTTTTATATTTTTTGTCTTTTCTTTGTTAAGTTCAATAATTTGTTTTTGTAAATTATTATTATCCTCTAACAGATTATTAACGGACTTAACAATGTCTCCCGAACTTTTTAGTATATCTTTTAAGTTTTCAATAATTTCTATTTGCGAGTTAAAATAATTTTCAGCATTTTTTGATGTTATAGCTTCTATTCTACGGATGCCGGATGCGATAGCAGATTCTGATATGATTTTGAACATACCTATTTGTCCTGTTGTTTTAATGTGTGTTCCTCCGCATAGTTCAACAGAAAATTTTTTGTCAAAAGTAATAACTCTTACAAAATCTCCGTATTTTTCACCAAATAATGCAATAGCTCCCATTTGTTTAGTTTTTTCTATAGGAACATTTATTTGTTCATCCAAAATAATATTTTCGCGTATTTTTTTGTTTACAATGGCTTCTACTTTTAATATTTCTTGTTTTGTCATTTTTGCAAAGTGGGAAAAGTCAAATCGCAGGTGATTTTCATCAACCAGAGATCCCCTTTGTTCAATATGATTTCCCAAGACCTGTTTTAATGCTGCTTGCATCAAGTGTGTAGCAGAATGATTACAAGCTATTGCTTCTCTTCTTTCTTTGTCAACTGTAGCAATAAAAGTTTTAAAAAGGTCGGTTGGAATTTTTTTGGTAATATGGACTGTTAGTTCATTTTCTTTTTTTGTATCCAGTATAAATATTTTCTCATCTTCAAATTCTAAATATCCTTTATCTCCAGCTTGTCCTCCTTTTTCAGCGTAGAAAGGTGTCTTATCCAAAATAATTTGAAAAAATTCTTTGTTTTTTGCTTTTACTTTGCGATATTTAATAATTTTTGCCTCGGTAGTAAGTGTCTCATATCCTACAAATTCTGTTTCCTGCTCATTTTTTAATACAATCCAATCATCAGTATTGACTTCAGCATCTTTACGTGAACGATTTTTTTGCTGTTCCATATTTTTATTAAAATTATCCATATCAACAGTAAATTTTTGTTCTTTTGCCATTAAGTTTGTCAAATCAATAGGAAAACCATAAGTATCAAACAATTCAAAAGCAAATTTACCATCAATATATTTTTTATTTTTAGAGATATAGGTCTCAAATTTTTGAATTCCAAAACATAATGTCTTTAAAAATGAAATTTCTTCCTTTGTTATCACTTTTCTTATAAATTCCTGTTGTTGTTTTATTTCAGGGAAAACATCACCCATTTGTTGAGTAAGCAAAGGAACAAGTTCATTGATAAATGGCTCTTTAATATTAAGAAAAGTATAACCATATCTTACGGATCTTCTTAATATTCGTCTTATCACATAGCCGGCTTTATTATTAGATGGCAGTTGTCCGTCGGCAACAGCAAATGTTACAGCTCTGAGATGGTCGGCTATAACTCGCATAGCTATATCAGTTTTTTGATTTTTGCCATATTCTTTACCACTTATTTTAGCAATTTGTTGTATTATTGGCTGAAACAAATCAGTATCATAATTTGATTTTACTCCCTGCAATACCATACACAATCGTTCTAAACCCATTCCTGTATCAACATGTTTTGCCGGAAGAGAGACAAGTTTTCCATTAGCGAGACGATTAAATTCAATAAATACAAGGTTCCAAAGTTCAATTACCGATGGATTATTTTTATTTATTAAAGTTTTTCCATCAATTTTTTTTCGTGCTTGCTCATCACGAATATCTATATGGATTTCTGAGCATGGACCACAAGGACCAATATCTCCCATTTCCCAAAAATTATCTTTTTTTGAGCCAAATAAAATTTTATCTTCCGATACAATTTGTTTCCAAAAATTATAAGATTCCTGGTCTTTTTGTAATCCTTGTTGATCATTGCCTTTAAAAACAGTAACATACAAGCGGTTTTTATCTATTTTATATACTTGTGTAAGTAATTCCCAAGCCCATTCTATTGCCTGTTTTTTAAAATAATCATTAAATGACCAGTTTCCAAGCATTTCAAACATTGTATGGTGGTATGTATCTTGTCCTACTTCCTCTAAATCATTATGTTTGCCTGATACCCTTAAACATTTTTGAGTATCTGCCACACGCTGATATTTAGATATAGCATTGCCTAAAAATACATCTTTAAATTGATTCATTCCTGCGTTTGTAAACATCAATGTTGGGTCATCTTTTACTACCATTGGTGCAGAAGAAACAATTTTGTGTTGTTTTGATATAAAAAAATCAAAAAATTTTTTTCTTACTAACAGAGAATTCATAATCGTTAATTTTATTTTTATAAGGACGTAAACGCCCTAACTCTAATATTTATCAATTATTTAAAATCCCAGATAAACGTCAATGTCGTTTAGTTAAGGAATAATGTTTTAAAAATCAAATTAGCACCACAATTTATTGTGGTGGTTAAAATTCAAATATAGTTCTCTAAAAGTCGGCTTAAAGCCGACTTCCAAAATAATTTACTGATTTTAATATACCATTCTAAAGAATGGTGCTAATCTGATATGCTCTTAATTAAATAACATTGACGTAAACATCCGGGCTATTGATTGATTTTAAAAAAATCCAAATTTAAAAAAAAACTATTAAAAATTGGTATAAATAAAAAAAGCAGGTAAATATTTTTTACCTGCTTTTTTTAAAAGAGTTTGATTGTCAAATTACTGAATAACAATCTTTTTTATTTGAATATCATTTTCATTAACAAGTTTAATGAAATATATTCCTTTTGAATAGTCAGAAAGGTCAAATTGTTTAGTATAATTAGAACTTGTGTTTATCAGTTTTTCTTTATAAACAATTTGTCCCTGAACATTAAGTATATACAAGTCCGTAGTGCTATTTAATCCTTTTGCATAGATATTAAATGTTCCATCACAAGGATTTGGATATATACTTATATTTGAATTATCAGTAACATCATTGATATCAGTACAGATTTCAAATGTAACAACAACAGAATCTGTTGCATGAAGTCCTGTAATCGTATCAGTAACAGTAACAATGTATGTTGCAGAACCTAATCCTGTGCCGGCAGAATCAACAGATATTGTTTGTGAATAAGCTATAGTATCTGTTAATGGTGCTTTTTGCCATATATAAGTATAACTTGCACCTGCACCTGCATCTAATATTATGCTGTTATTAGCACAGACAGTTGTATCCGGACCTAAATCAACATTAGGAATTTCTGAGACAATTACGTTATCAAAGTCAACATAAAAACCATCAAAATCTGATGTCTCTGAAGTAGAAAGGAACTGTATAAATATATCATCACCATCATACGAAGCTAATGGAAACTGCATAGTTGTCATTGTAGCACTTGGTGTATGATTTAATGAATCAATAGTATATAATGGATTAAAAGTTGCTCCGCAGTCAACAGATACCATAATATGTATTGAATCAGTAGAAGCAATATGCATTGCATTATAAGGCGAACTATATTCAACAATTCTGTAATCAAATGTTAAATAAGTATTTGGAGTTACTGTGCCTATTTTAGGAGTAACGGCATAAGTTGACTGATTTGATGACCATAAATTATAAGTTAATACATTGGAAGTACTGCCATGAGCAAAATCTACATACATAGAAGTGTTCCAGTTTGATAATGGCGTAATTTCAAAATCTTCTACATAAGGAATTGATTCCGGTATTGTAATTATAAATGAACTTATTAAAGTATCATTATAATGGGCATTATCAGTTGATAATGAAGTATATGCCTTTACATTGTAAATTCCTGCCTGTGTAGTATTGATTGTTCCAACAAGAAGAGTATCAAATTCATTATAATTTAAAGTTGTAAACAATGTATCATTTACGGTTACAGGACCTGAAGGTGTCTCAATATCTACAATAACAGGAATAGTATCCTGAGAGGAATATCCGAAATTAGTTACAATAACCATGACAGAATCATTAGCTATACCACACAAAGCATCCAGAGGTTTTATAGCTGTAATTCCTGCATCATTTGAAACAGGTTCATACAGATTGATATTATCAACAAATACATAGTCATCATTATATTTACAGGAAGATTGTAAAGTTAAAGTAAATACTGTACCTGCATAAGCTGATAAGTTAAATGTTTTTGTTTCAAAAGGATCCGAAGATGTAGCAGGATTGAAATTATAAACTCCATTTATGTCACTAACTTGGGTAGTACCATTTATCAATACTCTGAACCAGCTATATTTTGTTCCATAACTTGAGTATTGTTTTAAATCAAGTTTAAGTATTAAGTTGCTAAGTGCTGAAGCATCAACATTACAAGTAACAGCAGTAGCATGATGCGAAACATTATCAACCCAGGCATTTGTTGAGTCAGTATCAGTAGAGCCACCTGTCCATCCTGATGTGCTATTTCCAATAAAATGTAAACCAAAAGAACTTGCATTTGCAGAATTTGGGTCAACAAATATATTAGCTTCTGCGTTTGATTTTAAATCAAAATAAAAAGTTTCTCCTGATTCAAGGTTTTCAGTGAATGGGAATAGAGAAATATCACCCAAACTTGTTATTTCAAAGAATAAACTATCATTAGTATTGTCCTGATCAGTAGGTAAAGCTGTTACTACGGCACCATAATAAATACCAGGAGATGATAAATCAACAGGTGCAGAGAATATAAAAATAGTTGTATCTCCCGGATTTATGGTATCACATATAGTATCCATAGTTATTGTCATTCCCTGGTCAAAAGAATAGGCAATAAGGATAGAATCTACCGGTAGTAAACCAAAATTAGCTACTTTAACAGATACTATTTCAGAACCGGTTAATCCACAACCTGTTTGAGGTGTCAGAAGTTCTACAGGAGCAACATCATAAGCATAAGCATCATGAATTTCAAAATCATCAATAGCAATGCCTTCATAATTACCAGAACCATCAGAGCCAAATCTAAAACGTAGTTTTACGTTAGATTGTCCTGCAAGAGCTGTTAAGCTAGTATTGTATTTTGCCCATACACCAACTTGTCCGCTCCATTTTGGAGGAGCAACTGGTCCTGAAGTACTATAATTATTATAAAAAAGAGAGTCGCCAACTTTATTCCAAACAGTTCCTCCATCTGTTGAAGCTTCAAGAATCATTGCATCCCAATTATTTTCAGTATAAATATTTAGCCAGACAGAGAGTTGAGGGTCTAATAAAGAAGTAAAGTTAAAACAAGGTGATAATACATAACAATCATCATTACTATTATAATCTCCTGATAAATTTGTAACCCATGCATTTAAGCCGCTATGAGTTGTATTAATATTTGTTGTTGCTGGCATACCGAGTTCCCAGTCATTATTACCTGAAACAGCATCACTTGTCCATCCTGTGAAAGGTGCTTCAAAGTCCTGTGTATAAGGAAATGCTGATATAACAGGTATATTAGTTACTTCAAAGAATAAGTTGTCATTAGTATTATCCTGATCATTAGATAACATTGTTACTACTCCGCTTTCATAAGTGCCTGGAACTGAGAGATCTGCAGGTACAGAGAATATAAACATAGTTGTATCTCCCGGATTAATATTGCTGTAGATAGTATCCATAGTTATTGTCATTCCCTGGTCAAAAGAATAGGCAATAGGAATAGAATCTACAGGTAATAAACCAAAATTAGCTACTTTAACAGATACAATTTCAGAATTGGTTAATCCACATCCTGTTTGAGGTGTCAGAATTTCTATGGGAGCAACATCAAAATTTGCCGGTTCATAAAGTTTTATATTATCAACAGCCCAATACCAAGCCCAATTAGCATCATAATAATGAAAACGAACTTTTAGATTAGCATTAATAAAAGCAGAAATATCTATTGTTTGATGGTCAGGAGCGCCCCAGTTACCAACATCAACACCGGAAACACTATAAACATTTTGCCATACAGAACCATCCCATACATCTACATCACCAATTTCTGAACCACTATAATAGAAAAAATGGTCAAATTCAAGAATTAAAGAGCTGGCTGCTGATGCATCAATTTCAGGAGTGAGCAGTTGTTCGTCCATATCAATAGATCCAGCTTCATCACTATTAACAAAAGCAAAAGGTGTTCCGTCAAGGTCATCACCATAATAATCTGTTTCGCCATACCATGTCCATCCGTCAGATAAACCATCAACAATAGTCCAGTAAGCAGGAATACCGGTATTAAAGTTTTCAGAAAAAGGCAAAGTATATATTGTTTTAACATTAAAGTTATCTACAAGCATACTTGTTGTGCCTGAAGTAAAGCCGGTTTGAATATAAACCCTGAAATTAACTCTTAGTTTCACAGCATTAGCAGGGGCAGTGATAGGATTTCCTACTATTGTATGTTCAGTCCAGTTATCAAGTGTTATAGGGTTATAAGTGCCGTCATCAATATCTATTCCTACTTGAGTATCTGTTGCATCAAACCATCTGACATCCCAGTAGCGGATTTGTATCAGGTCGTCATTGGACCTTACAAAGGCAGAAACACTGTAAGTATTTCCGGGAACAATATCTGTTACAGTATTTTCAAATTCGCCATCATAGCCAGCTGGATTGGCGTTTGCAACAATTTTTAAGGCATCTCCTGTAACGCCTTGAGCCACACCTTGAGAAAAGGTTATATCAGTGCCATTTGGAGTTAATATCCAGCCATCAGGATTAGGTCCTGTCCATGATTCAAAATCACCATTTATAACTGTTTGTCCATAGACAAAACTTACTGCTATTAAAGCAATTAATAAAGTAAATAATTTTTTCATAATGTTTAAAAAGTTTTAGTTAATAATTAAATAAATTGAGTAAAGAATTTGCAAAGATAAAAATAAAAATTAGAATAAAAATTTTTTTATAAAAAAAATAAAGTTACAAGAGACATAAAAAATTTTGAAGATTTGTCAAAAAAAATAGATATTTACATTATTGGAATCACATAATCTTTTGGAGGTATAAAATCCAATACTGTGCATTTGCCTTGTTCTACCATTCTGTCAAGATATACTATTCCATAAAGGTGGTCTATTTCGTGTTGGAATATATGTGCTGTATATTCCTGAGTTATTTTTTCTGTAACATGTGTTCCATCCAGCAAATCATACTCAACATCAACCCAGATAGCTCTGTATGAATTTTCATATTCATGATTTGGGTCTGGAATTGATAAACATCCATCTTGTCTTTGTTTGACAGTATCTGAATAAGCTGTAATTTTTGCATTTAGGTAAAATTCAAAAGGATGATTAAGACCACCTTTATCATAACGTTGAACAAAACAAGCTTTTCTGTTTATAGCAACCTGAGGAGCAGCAAGACCTACGCCAGGATGGCTAGGGTCTGTAACAGTTGAATACATTCTGGATTTAAGAATTTTTAACATTGCCGAATCTTTAATATCTACATCTTTATCCTCAGCACGTAATATAAGAGAATCCTCATATATCCAAAAATTTGTTATATACATTGAAGAATCTTCACCATTACTGGTAATTAAGTTTATCTCATCTTGGGTAAGTGATAAATCCTCAGCAATTGGGTCTTCGGTAGCAATATTTTCTTCTGTATCTTTCTTGCATTGAGATATTATACATAGAAAAAATAATAATGGAATTAAGTATAACAGGTAATTAATTTTAAATTTCATAATTTATATTATTTTAATTAATTTATTTACAAAGATACACATTTTATCTTATTTTGATTTTTTATAAAAGAATTCTTAAAAAAAATGGTTCTTTCTTATTTTGAGTGGATAAATAAATTTACAAATTTTACAGAAGAACTAAAAATATTTTTTTTTTCTTTATTTCGATTTTAGGTTATTAAAATTTTGTAATTTAGCGGCAATTTTTTTTATAGATATGAAAAAAAATATTTTTGTTTATTTATTATGTATTATTGTTGTATTTTTGGCTTCTTGTATTTCTAACGATAAAGATAATAATGAGATATCTACTAAATTAGTTGATAATCCCAATACGGCAAATGCTAATACAAACTCTGATATATTACCAAAAATAAAATTTGAAGAAAAGATACATGATTTTGGAAAACTTATTCAGGGAGAAAAGGACTCATACTCTTTTAAATTTAAAAATACAGGCAATTCTGATTTATTGATTTCTTATGTTAGCCCAAGCTGTAGCTGTGTAAAAGTTAGTTATTCCAAAATGCCTATTCATCCAGGGAAACAAGGAATTATTAAAGTAACTTTTGATAGCCAAGGGGAAGAAGGATTTCAGGAAAAAACTATTACATTAATTTCTAATACGCAGCCAAACAAAGAAAAATTAACAATAAAAGCAAATGTGTTTATACCATAAAATATTAAATTAAATAAAATAAAGTATTAATTAAAAAAAATCAAATCTTATGACAAATCTATTGAGTATTATTTTAATGGTGGGACAAAAGGGCGATAAAGGCAGCGGCTATCAATCGCTTATTATGTTGATTCTTATTGTAGTTATTTTTTATCTGTTTTTTATAAGACCACAGATGAAAAAGACCAAAGAGCAGAAAAAATTTAGAGAAGCTCTTAAAAAAGGTGATAAAATTGTTACTATTGGTGGAATACATGGTAAAATACTTGAAGAAAGAACCAATAGTTTTATCATTGAAGTAGAAGGAGGAAATCACTTAAAAATTGAAAGATCGGCTATTGCAATGGAAGGTGCAAAAGAAAATCTTAGTGAAAAAAAATAATGACATTGTTAATTTAAGTATGGCAAATTATTTATTAATAATAGATGAACTGATATATCAGTTCCGATAAATACGGAATTTGTAATCGGGTGCCTGACCGATAATTATTAACACTTTGTTGAAATAATTGAAAAGATTATGGCTAAGAAATTAGATGTTGAATTGTCGCAATAAATTGTTAATCAGGCAATTGCCTGATACCTGAAGAGTTTTAAAAAGAAAAAATATTTTTTACAATTTTTACAATCTTTCAACAATAATAAACCATACTCAATCAGCAATATCAAAAAAATAACTAATAATATCATTTTTTGATGCTTAATTTTATTAAGTTTATAAAAAAAATAAAGATTTTAAAAGATAGAAAATCCAGACAAAATTTTTATGCATTTTTAATATGTGTTGTCATTTCTGCTTTTATATGGACTTTAATAAAAACATCAAAAGGATATGTAAAAACTGTTAATTATCCAATAACTTATATTAATATTCCTAAAGATAAGATACTAATCAATAAATTGGATACAGTATGTTCAGTATCTGTCAGATTTAATAATATTAGTTTTTTTACCAAACGAAAACCTATTATTGTTGACCTTGAAAATTTAAAACTAAATAAAAAAAGAGATATTTATGAGGCATTCATTCTAACATCAAGAATAATTAAAAAAAAATCAAAACAATTATATCCGTCAGCACATATTTTATCTGTTTCACCTGATACTCTGATTTTTAGATATGAAGATGTCGTTTATAAAGAAGTTCCTGTAAAACTTAATATATCTGCAAGTTTTGAAAAACAATATCAATTATATGATTCTATAAAATATAATCCTAAAAATATTATTTTAAAAGGATCAAAATCAGAACTAGATAAAATATCTTCTCTTGAAACGGAAAAAAAGGACTTTTATAATCTTACTAAAAACCAAAATTTTTATATCCCAATTTTAAATCCATATAAAGATGGTAATCTGAAAATTTTTCCTGATAAAATTAAAGTATTTATCCCTGTTGAAAAATATACAGAAGCAAGTATTACTTTGCCTTTAAATAAAATAAATATTTCAGAAGATTATGATATAAAAATTTTTCCTGATAAAGTCAATATCACTTATTTAATAGCATTAAAAGATTATAAAAAAGTTAGCCCTGATATGTTTATTGCTTCTGTAAACTGTTCAAAGATAGATAAACTAAATAATAAAAATTTGAAAGTAGAAATCTCTGACTATCCTGATTTTGTAAGAATCACTAAAATTAAACCTGATAAAGTTGAATATATAATTCTAAAATAAATTTATTCCGTTTTATTTGAATAATTAATGTATCGTCTCAATAATTACTGGTAAATTATACAATATAAAATTTAAAATGCCTAAAATCCAATCAGGCAGTTGCCTGATGATTTTTTTTTATTTGGGATTTATTTTGAAGTTGAAATTTTGAACTTGGGATTTATTTTAATTAATACCATTACTTTT
>CAZZDX010000078.1:0-11707 GCA_964653185.1 uncultured Bacteroidales bacterium | reverse complement strand
GGGAAACCATTTGGAAGTACCCCTTTATTTAAAATTTAGTCGGTCAGTAGTGTTACTTTTAGTATCTTTATTATGCTGCATTATTTTTAATGTAAATGCACAATGGTCTCAATTAACTGATTCAAATCTTCAGGGAGGACAGTGGGGCGAAGAATTTGTAATGACATCCGACTTTTCTGTCCTTATATCAACCGATGGAGGAATTTTTAAATCCACGAACAAAGGTGCAAGCTGGAACTACTCATCAAACGGATTAGATTCATTATCAAATCAAGTTCGCGAAATTACTGAATTTAATTCTAACATATATATTTTAGATGAATTTTCTAAGTTATATATTACTTTAAACAATGGCGACAGCTGGACAGAAATGACAGAAAACGGAATACCTTCATATTCATGGACAATGTCATTAGGTTCGGCAAATAACCTTTTATTCAGAATTATTGGTCTTGGACCTGATACTGCAATAATTTATTCCTCATCTAATGGAACAGATTGGTCCCAAGGGGCTTATCTTGGTAATACAAATACTCAATACAAACTATTACATTTAAGTAATGACAGTATGTATATTTATAAAAATGATTCTTTGTTTTATACAGTTGACGGGACATCTGTAACACCTGTAAGTTTTGATGGACTGGGAATAACTAATATAAATGATTATGATTATTTAACAGGAGAGCCAAATGAAAATTATTTATATTATAGCAGAGAAGATTCTATTTTTAGATATAATAATAATTTACAATTATGGGAAAACATAACTAATGGATTTGGAACATATATGATGACAGAAGGATTAAAAGCTGTGGATAATACCTTATTTGTAACCATAATTGATATGTCATTTAATATTAAATTATATCGTTCTACTGACCATGGAGATATATGGACAGAGATACCAAGCCCGGGAATGGATATGAATATGATAAATACTATTATTAAAGTTGGTTTAAATGACCTTGTATGTATTCATACATTTGGAAATATTTATTATTCAGATAATAATGGTTTTACATGGACAATTGGAAACACAGGATTTTTTGAAAGAGATAACTCCGGTCTAAAAGCTATAAACAATACATTGCTGACTTTAAAAGGAGAATATGGAATTATAAGGTCAACAGATAATGGGCTTACATGGAACCCATCTAATAGTGGAATACCTGAATTCCTTGGCATTTTATATTTTGTCAGAGAGTCATTCAAAGTTAAAGACACTGTCTATATTACGATAAATAAAAATCCTTTTTCTGATTCTTTGTTTCTTTATAACTCAATTGATATGGGTGCAACATGGAATGAAGTTATTACTGCTCCTGATTCTGTAGAATGTTCATTTGCAGGTAAAAATGGCAGCACACTGTTTATGAAATATGGCTCATGTTATCTTAAAACTTCAGATGGTGGAGCATCATGGACAGACCTTACATCTACATTATCTACTTTGAATATATCAAAAGTTTTTGGTTTTTCAGGAAAAGGGGACTCTTTGTTGCTTTTTGCAGAAAAAACAAGTAATGATGAAGCAATATTTTTATCAACAAACAATGGAGATAATTGGACAGATTTATCCAACGGTGCTGTTGGTCCAAATATGGAATTTAAAGTGCTTAACAGATGGGATGATAGAGGAGGTAGAAAACCTGTTATGAGTTTTGGCGGCACAGAAAACAGACCCGTTATTGTTATAACAGATAATAACTGGCCCCGTATAGACAATCTGTATATGTTAAATGGAGCCACATGGTCATTAATTAATACCATAGGACTGCCTTCTACTCCGGATATTCAGGATATTGCATATTACAACGGATACTGGTATATAAGTGACAAAAAAGGAGTATTCAGAAGTGATGACTGTATCAACTGGTCGCCAGTTCAGAATAATACCAATTTATATATGGGAATGCAAGGAACTTCTATGCAATTTATTGGTGATAATATTTTTCTGGGAACCAGAGCAAACAGCACTTGGACGGCAGATATAACAGTAGGATTAGATAATACTGAACTTACAAATAATATAAAGATATATCCTAATCCCTGTAATTCTGACTTTACAATTGAATTAAATACTAATAACACAAACCCTGCTGTAATAGAAATATTTAATCTGAACGGACAAAAAATGTTTGAAAAAACATATTCTGATATAAATAAAGGTAATAATAAAATCAATGTTAAATCAAACAATATGCCTGTTGGGATTTATCTTATAAAAATTAATACCGGAACTAATCAATACACTCATAAATTAGTTATAACAAAATAGTCGTTATTAATAAAATATTATGATAAAGCCCTGTAATATTGAATTACAGGGCTTTTTTTATTTTAAGGAGAATACCCGACAGGTTGTGTAACTCCTGTTGGGTTGGAATTTACAAAATAACAAAAATTGATAAATAAAATGAGAGTAAAAATTTGATGTTTTATTTAATCAGCTAAACCTTAAGGTCTTAAAGACCTTATTTTACGGGCAGGCAATTTAACAATTTAACCATTTATCATTTATATTCTCCTATTTTACCGCAAAGACGTAATGTTGCAAAGATTTTTTAAACTTTAAACTATAGTTTAGATTCTTCTTTTGTTATCTCCCTACTTCCGAAAGTGTTCTTTTCTTCTCGCCTACTAATATCCAGTTAAAAAGAACGTTCTGGTCCCCTGTATCTGATTTTACTGTAAATCCATCTTTGTCCATACTCATCACATAAATACCACTCCACGAACCAACAGGAGTTACAAGAATCTTAATATCCAAATTCCTGTTAATGAATTTGCTCAAATATTCTTTATTAAACTTAATTTCTGCTTTACCCTGAACAAGTTTCGCACTACCAGTTAAACATATCCTAAATGCAGGATCCTTTGTAGAAATTAAATTCCTCTTTGCTTGATCCTGAGCTTGAACCTGATTTAATCCAATTACTAAAAAAGATATTATAAAACAAATTTTAATTACTAAAAAAATATTTTTTTTCATTATACCTCCTTTTATTTTTAAATTTTATGTGTCCTCTTAAAATTACTTGGTAAAAACGGACTAAAGTCCGTAGCTAAAACTGTGGACTAATCTTATATTATTATCTTAATTAATCTTACTTTTTTGAGAGATACAAACACTATTTTCTGCCTTTTTTTTCCTACCTCTTTAGCTCAAACACAACAAAGTGCCATTCTTTTAAAGTACTGTAGGTGCTGGCATATTGTAAAACATACGTATGAGAGCCAGCGCCTGGTTCATCGTAAGTTGTTAGTGCAGAGCCAGTGAGTTTATTATTAGCATATGCTCCGCCACCACCGCTGCCAATAACCGCACCATCCCTTAGTACCCGAATCCAGCATACGACGAAGCCACCATGGGTTACACCCGTCATACTGGCATTAACTATTATGACAGAATTGTCTTCCCCGGTTCCGTGTGTAGTTAGAGTTTTGCTTGAGACATTAGTCCATGCAGTGCCTCCTGGATCAGACCATGCACTCTTTCCACCAACAAACCCCTGGTTATAAAAATCTCCAACAATATGTAATTTTGCTCCAGGGCTTGTTGTTCCAATGCCGACATTACCACCTCTATTCACTGTAACTCTGTCATCATAATCTCCAATAACAAATAAATTATTTACCTCATATTCTCTACTATTGTATCCGCCTGGTATAGAGCCGGCTGTCCAGTCAACAGGTGTCCAGCCACTGGATTGTCCATTATCATATATAGAGTAATCTACGCTACCGGTTCTTGCAACATATACCTCTAAATATTGCGGGTCATAAGTAGATGCTTCCAGAATTCTGATTTTAGTAAAAGTAGCTGTGCTATAATAACTATGATTTAACACAGTAAAACTCATTCCACCTTCATTATTGTAAGATATTCCTGCTCTAAATGTCAGAGTTGAGTGTCCGCCTCCGCTGATAAAGTCCCTTAGTGTAAACTCTGCATTTGCTCTGTTTCCTGAGTTGGAGGCAATTCTGTACCAGTTTCCGGCAGTAACAGAGCCGGCGTTTGTTTGTCCTTTGTATCGCGACCAGATTGCATTACCATTGGCATCTGTTGCTGTTAAAACTGTTCCTGCAGAGGGGGATCCACCACGAATTCTAACTGTGCCATTAACATCCAGATTTGTAGATGGTGCTGTTGTTCCAATGCCGACACTGCCTGGAACAGTAAATCCTTTACCATTATAAACACGAACGTAGGTGCTTTGATCCATCCATACACCACCTCCATAAGTGCCATTATACCATCCTGTAGCACCATAAGACCTGTGCCAGCCACCACCGTCGTCTATAACCATGTTACCATCAACATTGAAGCCCTGGTCAGATCGCGTTACACCGGCAATACGCTGATTGCCCGTTCCGTCCCAGTAGTATGCGGTGTTGCCGCTATCATAGAAGATTGGTGATCTCATAGATCCGCTTGCCCATGCAACGCCGGTTGACGCATCAAGGATATGACGTATATCTCCATCCGCTGCTACATACATGCCCCATCCCGTACAACCACTTCCTACTGTCCAGAAATTATCATGAGAATAGCCGATTCCATACATATTGCTAAGTGCTGTAGCCGTGGGGTTGTATGCAGAACCGATTGTATAGATGGGGTTAGATTTGTCGGAGTTTGCTCCGACATTGTTGTAGCTGCCCTCCAGATGCCCCACATGATGGTCGCTCCTTTTAATCCCCATAGTGGCAATGTGGTTTCCGAGATTATCGCCATAGCTACCTATATTAGCCGTAGTAATTACTTTTGTCCATGCAGTGGCAGCATTGTTATTTGTTTTTCTGAACCACAGGTCCTGGTCAAAAAAACTACCTGCAAACTGCATTGCGTAATTGTTGGTTGTATTACTGTGTCTTACATCTAATAAATGCC
The DNA here is from genome assembly GCA_964653185.1 of uncultured Bacteroidales bacterium. Taxonomy (GTDB): domain Bacteria; phylum Bacteroidota; class Bacteroidia; order Bacteroidales; family CAZZDX01; genus CAZZDX01. Next base: position 6,810 of record CAZZDX010000078.1, on the reverse strand, counting down.
ACCAACTAGCAGCACCTGTCGGCCAGTTTTCAGCCGGGGTGGCAGTAGATGTTTCATAATAACCGGATCTTCCTCCCATAGTCCCCGCATTATCTTTTGTCTCTGTTCTCGTTCCGCTATTACCCCAATATGCTACTCCACTTGCTTTAATATTTCCAACTACATCTAATTTTTCAGCAGGTGTTGTTGTTCCAATGCCGACATTACCGTTAACAGAAAACTTAGCACTTCCATCTCTTACCTGTGTTCCAGTATATCCAATTCCAACTTTATTTCCATGCATAAATAAACCATCTGTTGGATAAGCAGTGGACTGATCCCCGTTATATCCGGTAGTCAAAATTATTTGTCCGTCAGCATTGCCGTGCCAGATACGCATTTCAGCATCGCCATTGTCGTAAGTTCTAATACCGGATTTCCAAGAGTCATTGGCACCAAAAACAAGATTTGCATTATAAGAACCATCTGTTATACGAATACCAGTTGGACCATTAACAACGAGTTTATCTCCCGGTGCCGTCGTTCCGATGCCGACGTTGCCACCATTTGGATTGATATAAATATCTCTTGCCTGATAATATCCTAAGTACATATTTTTTGAAGGTGCTGGATCTAAATGTAGATTGCCGTCTGTGGCTATAACTTGAGCCGTTAATGCAACGCCTTGATTGGGTGATGCGCCCACATAAAGTTTTCCACCCCATGATGCATTTGGTCCGAACAATGCAAGCGATGCGTCACCGGCTGAGATATGTAGTTTTGCCCCTGGGGTAGATGTTCCAATGCCAACATTAGTTCCATTATCAAAAATCTGGCTGTTACCCACTGCATTTGGAGAAGTAAATTTGGCTACATAGTTTATGTTGCCTGAAACTCCAATTCCATTTGCATCAATTCTTGTCCAGCCGCCTATACCTCCGTTTTCAATTGTTCTCATCCATATACCGGCAGAGCCATGATTATATCTTGGGAATGCAAGTTCCATAGAATATCCTCCGGCGCCTCTGGCAGGATAATTTCCTCCAAGGCTGAATACACCTCTGTACCATTGGGAAGAAGTTGCATTGGGTGCGTTGGTACTGGCTTGTACATAATTCCAGCCCCAGTAATTTGGAACAGTGTTAAAATCAGTATAAATGCCGTGGTTTTCAAACTGACCGAAGTTACCTACCGGGCGTGGGCTTCCGGTGCTTGAGTTACCGTAATCAAGTGAAATTACAGGATCTCCGGCTACTCCATTCCCGTTGCTAATACTGACTCCTGTTCCTGATATGGTTATTGCTCTTGTCCCAATATTTCCGGAGCCATCAACTCTTGTAAAACCGTTTGAATAATTTGCTAAACGTACAGTTCCAGTGGTATGAAGCTGGGCTGTCGGACCTGTTGTTCCAATGCCAACATTACCGTTTGCCTCTACTGTCATTCTTTCAGCATTACTGGTATAAATTCTAAAATCAATAGCATTGGTAGTTCCGATAAAATTAGCCGCAATAGCAGAATTTCCTGTTAGTTGCCATGCAGTACCTGATGTATTTGCAGTACCAAAAGTTGCATTGCCAAGCAATACCTGTGTTGTATTGCCTGTAAAATTTGTTATAGATAAATTACCTGAACCATCAGTTTTTACAATTGCTCCGTTTCCTCCTGATGGATAATTTGCAAATCGGACAGTGCCGGTTGTGTGAAGTTGGGCTGTCGGACCTGTTATTCCAATTCCAATATTACCACCTGAAGTAATTCTCATTCTTTCTGCGCCATTGAGGTTGAATAGTAAATCAAACGCCCCAATTGTTCCAATATATCCAGTTGTACCATAATAAAATTCATTGTCATCCATTGCGAGAGTGGTTCCTATTTTCAGCCAGCCATTAGCAAGTGTTGTACCTCCAATAGTACCTCCGCCTCCCGTTATATAAACATCGCCTCCTACCTGGAGCTTTTCGACAGGGTTTGCTGCATTGATACCGACATTACCGCCTGAAAGAATTGTAACTTTTTCTGTATTATTTGTCCAGAATGACATACCGGCATTTTCTTTATTGATAAGTTCTACTTTATTGCTTGTGGTAATAAGGTTTATTAAAAAGCCATCAGTTACCAAATCTCCTGAAGTGCTGTTAGTGATTTGAAACATACTGCCTGTTGCTAATTCATGGTGTATATGCAATAAACTTTTAGGTGCAAAAGTTGGTGGCTCTGCACTATCATCGGTGATACCTACTTTTTGTGCGTAAATATTACCAAAAAGTAAGAGCAGGATTAGTATTAATTTTATTTTTTTAAGAGTTTTCATGATGAATTCCTCCTGTATTTTATATAAATTTTTTAAATTATAAATTATTAATTTTGTAATTACTTATTTAAATGCTATTGGCTTTTAATTCATAATTTTTTTTAGTGTAATAATATTTTTTTTGTCCAAATTTTTATATCATTATCAAATGTAAGTAAATAAATACCTCTGCTAATATCTGTTATATTAAGTTGTAAAGTATTCATATTTTTTGTAGTAGGTTTTGTTATTTCTGTTATTAGTTTTCTACCTGTTACATCGTATAGATTTACATTATATATTTGATTTTCTTCTGATTGAAAAGTAATTAATAAATTATTGTTTGGGTCTATATTTATTGAGATAATATCAAAATCATTGTCATTATTATTACAATGGACAGATGCAATATCCAGATAATTGGAAGTTCCGTCATAGTCAGTTTGCTCCAGACGATAATAAGAAATTTCAGGATAAGGATTTTCATCTGTTGTATTATAATATAATAAAGAGTTGCTGTTTCCTGCGCCTGGTATTGTAATAACAGGTTCCCAGTAGAGCATGTCAATACTTTTTTCAACAGTAAAATAGTCATTATTTATTTCAGAGGCAGTTGTCCAGTGGACATTAACTTTGTCTGTATTACATTCAGCTGTAAAATTTACCAATTCAATAGGCAAAGGAGCATCTGTTGAGCTAAGAGTAAATCTGTTATTAAAATTTATATCAGGATATGCTGCACCGTAAATATAAGAAGTATAAGGATTGCTTGCAGGTGTATATAAATTTGTGACAACATCTACTGTACCTGTTAAGGGTGACCACCATGTATTGGATGATTGTGTAACTGACTGATACTGCATAAGATTAGCTTCGGTATATCCTTGTAATTCTGCATCCCAGTATTTAAGTTTTACATTAACATTTGAACCGTTAATTTCGCCTATTCCTGGAACATCAAAATATCTGTCAATACTATAATTTCCTGTGAATGAACCTGATCCTTGTTGTCTTTGATGACCACGAACTATTGTTATTGTGCCAAGATTTTGATCTGTGGTTATTTCTAAACCAAGATTTGCAGGGTTAAGACCTATTACATTGTTAATGGTTTTTGTTGTTTTAATTATGCCTGTGTTGGTAAGTGTGTTTCCTACTTTTATTCTATTTCCTTCTGTTTCACCTGTTATTGTTCCTGTTGTAACTAAATCAATAATATCATCTTTTAAATCAATATCTCCATCAATCATTTGTAATATGTTTTTAACAATAATATTTTGGTCAATTACAATTCCAACAGAGGAGTTATTGACAGTTAAATTATAAAAAGAAGTAATATTGCTTCCTCCAACAGATTGAGCAATAGATATAGGAGAAGCACCATTAAAGATTACTGTGCCTGTATTATTATCATAAAACACAGAGTCAGATGCATTGTTTGTCCAGTTACCATCAATATATATTTTACCGTTTAAACTAACTTTTCCGTAATTGGCACCACTATTTTGATTTATAAAATTATTATCATCAGTAATTAAAACAGAAGCTCCTGAACTTGCAATAATTTTTGCTCCGTCATTAATAAGTGCCTGTGAAAAGGACTTGTTAACCAACAGAATAAAAAGTGTTATTAAAACAATTTTTATATAAAAAGATAATATTTTTATAAAAAAAGACATAAATTTATTTATATTTAATTTTATTTAATACATAAAATACGCTACAAAGATAATACATTTAAATATAAAAAGCAAATTTATTTTTTAAATTTATAAAAAAAGATATATAATTTATCAATATTTAATTATATTTAAGTATATATTATACTATAAATATATTACAAAGTTACATTTTCTTTATGTAAAAAGTAAATTTATTTCAATTTATCAGTAGTTATTCAATAAAAAAAGACACAGGTATTGCCTAATGACTATAAATAACTTGATATTTGATACTGAAAAATTATGAACTTAACGAAGTGATATCACGAACAAAGTGAGTAATTATGAAGTAAGAAGATAAAAAAATATTAGAAAAGAATTTATCCTGAACTTATTTTTAGAGAGATAAGAATGATTTTTTTGGCTAAATTCTATTTTGAAGTGCTGGGTAGTAAAAAATATTTTACACAGAACAATGAGATTCCTCACTTCATTCGGAATGAAGCAAAGCGTAATGAGGAATCTCCATCTTTTAAAGTAAAATATTTTTTTTGGCACCTCAAAATAAAATTTATCCATTTTTTGAAATTATGAATTATCAGGAATAATTTGCATAAATTTGCATATTATCACAAAATCATAAAAGATTGAAAAAACAAATAAAAAAAGATATAATCATATTATTCATTATCAACATTTTTTTTAGCATTAATATTTTTGCTAATAATCAGATGAAAGTTGATAGCATTAAAAATAAATTAAACACCACACTAAGCCAACAGGAAAAAATAAAAACCCTAAATTTATTAGCAAATATATATTTATCAACTTCTCCTAAAAAAGCCATTGAGTATGCTGATAAAGCATTTGAATTAGCCAAAAAAAACAAAAATAAAAAACAACAGGCAAATGCTTTAAATATCCTTGGGAGAGCTTTTCTTTTTCAGGGTAATTATAAAAAAACAATAGAATGTTTTCAAAAATCATTAAGGATTTATGAAAAATCAGGAAATAAGAAAGGAATTGCTGATTTGTTAATTAACATTGGAAATATTTACCATGATTGGGATAAATATGATAAGGCATTGGAATACAATCTTAAAGCATTAAAAATTAAAAAAGAACTTATTGATAAACAAGGAATCGCTAATTCTCTGCATAATATAGGAAATATTTATAACAGTTTAAAAAAATATAAAAAAGCAATAAACTATTATCAGAAAGCTTTAAAAGTGCAAAAAGAGATAAATGACAAACAAGGTGTTGCTTTATCATTTCTTAATACAGGAAAAGTTTATTATGCTTTAGAAAAATATGATATATCATTAAAATATTATCAAAAAGCTTTGAAAATAAATAAAAGTTTAGATGATAAATTAGGAATTACAATGTCAATGAATGCTATTGGACATATTTACAAAAAATGGAATAACAACAAAAAAGCCCTCAAATATTTTGAAAAAAGTTTGAAATTAGCAAAATCAATGGATTTGAAGGAAAAAATTATGAATAATTATAAAAGTATCTCTGATATTTATTCAGACATGGGAAAATATCAAAAAGCTTTTGAATGTTATAAGCTCTATAAAGAATTAGAAGGATATGTTTTTAATAATAAAATACATAAACAAATATTAGAGATACAAGAAAAATATGAAACTGAAAAAAAACAACAAAAAATCATACTGCTGACAAAACAAAACAAAATTAAAAAAATCCAAATATTCGGACTAATAGTACTAATCCTATTCATAATAACTATAACATTTTTAATTATTATACAAAACAAATTACGTTCTAAACAAAAAACTATTGAGTTAGAACAAAAATTATTACGTTCTCAAATGAACCCTCATTTTATTTTTAATTCCATGACCGCTATCCAAAATTTTATATATAAAAATAATACTGCCGAAGCAGGTAAGTATCTTTCAGATTTTGCTAAATTAATACGGCTTATACTTGAAAATTCAAGAGAAGAATATATCTCCATTGACAAAGAGATAAAAACTTTGGAATATTATTTAAAATTACAATCACTACGTTTTGAAAATAAATTTAATTATAATATTAATATAGATCAAAATATTGATACTGAAACAATGACTATTCCTCCTATGCTCACTCAACCTTTTATTGAAAACTCTATTGAACATGGGATTTTCCCTAAAAACGAAAAAGGACTGATTAATATCTGTTTTGTTTTAAAAAATAACATAATATTGTTTCAGGTAAAAGATAATGGAATAGGAAGAGAAAAAGCAGAAAAAATAAAAAATAAAAATCATAAATCATTAGCAACTAGTATAACAAAAGAACGATTGATAAACCTGAATAAAAAAAACAAACAAAAAATAAAATTAAATATTACTGATATAAAAAATACAGATGGTAATATACAGGGAACAAAGGTAATGTTCTATATCCCTTTCAAATATATATGACAATATTGATATTAAAAATAAAATGATAAATGATTAAAACAGTAATTATTGACGACGAACTCAATGCAAGAGAAGCAATTATTAATATACTTAAACTATATTATACTGGTGTTTCTGTTATTGCACAAGCCGAAAATGTTAAATCAGGAATTGATATTATCAATAAATATAATCCTGATCTGGTATTATTAGATGTTAAAATGCCTGACGGAACTGGCTTTGACCTGTTGAAAAACTTTAATGCAATCAATTTTAAAGTTATATTTATTACAGCTTATGAAGAATATGCTATTAAAGCTTTTAAATTTAGTGCCCTTGATTATATCCTAAAACCTGTTGACCCTGATGAACTGATAACTGCTATTAAAAAAACTGAACATTCTTTATATAATAAAGAAATCAATCTGAAATTAAATGCATTTCTAACTAATAT